>JAIERC010000276.1 GCA_019747165.1 Sphingomonas sp.
AATCACCCGTGACCACCGGCTGGGGCTTCCCCGATTTCGACGATCATGAGGGCGTGCACCTCTTCACCGATCCGGCATCGGGTCTTCGCGCGGTCATCGCGGTCCATTCCACCAAGCTTGGCCCAGCGGGCGGCGGGTGTCGGTTCTGGCATTATGCCGATTCGAACGAAGCGATCACTGATGCGCTGCGGCTGTCGCGCGGCATGAGTTTCAAAAACGCGATGGCCGGGCTGCCAATGGGGGGCGGCAAGGGCGTGGTGCTTGCTGACGCCAATCGCACCAAGACGCCTGAACTGCTGAAAGCCTTTGGGCGCGCGATTGATTCGCTGGGCGGGCGCTATGTGACGGCTGAAGACGTCGGCATGTCGGATACCGACATGGTCACGATCGCGACCGAAACCAAACATGTGACCGGCCTGCCGGTTGCCTCTGGCCGGGCTGGCGGCAATCCAGGGCCATCCACGGCGCTTGGCGTCTATCTGGGTGTCAAAGCAGCCGCGAAGCGCGGGCTTGGTGCTGACTCGATGAAGGGCGTGCATGTCGCGATCCAGGGTATAGGCTCGGTCGGCGGTGGCTTGGCAGCCTTGCTGGCCAAAGACGGCGCGAAGCTGACGCTCGCCGATGTCGATGCTGACAAAGCAGCGGCGATGGCCAAGGCGCTGGGTGCCGATGTCGTGCCGACGGCGGAGATTCTCAGCGTCGCGGCCGATATTGTCAGCCCCAATGCGCTGGGGGCAATCCTGACAGCGGAGTCGATCGCAGCACTGCAGGCCAAGGTGATTGCTGGTGGCGCGAACAATCAGCTCTCTACCCGTGAAGACGGCGCGCGGGTCCATGCGCGGGGCATTCTCTACGCGCCTGATTATGTCATCAATGCCGGCGGCATCATCAACGTGTGTCTAGAATATCTGGGCCAAGGCGACCGCGCCGACGTTGAGGCCCGCATTCACAAAATCCCCGATCGCCTGATCGAAGTGTGGGATGAAAGCGATCGCAGCGGCCTTCCATCGTCGGACGTTGCCGATATGATCGCAAAACGGCTGATCGGGCGGGGGTGACCCCATGGTTGCGGCGCAGTCCCTGCCCCTCGCGCTCGGCGCGCTGGTGGATGGTTATGCATGGCACCCGGTTGAGATCGGTGAATCTGGCGGCACCGTCCATCGGCTGGCGGCACCGGATCGCCCAAGCTTATTTCTGAAGCAGGGCACTGGCCGCGTCGCGACCGACATTGTCGATGAATTTGCCCGGCTCGCCTGGCTCCAGTCGCGATGTTCAGTACCCGGGATCGTCCATTTTACCGCCGCTGATGACGCCGCCTGGTTGCTGACCACTGCGCTGCCGGGAAAGGCGGCTTATGCTTGGCTTTGCGATCACCCAGGTAAGCGAGCAGCGGCAATTGCCGGCATGGCGCAATTCCTGCGCCACCTACATGCGCTGCCGCCCGAACACTGCCCGTTTAACGCTACCTTGCCGTTTCG
This sequence comes from Sphingomonas sp., assembly GCA_019747165.1. Lineage (GTDB taxonomy): Bacteria > Pseudomonadota > Alphaproteobacteria > Sphingomonadales > Sphingomonadaceae > Sphingomonas. The sequence goes on from JAIERC010000276.1 coordinate 1,479, forward strand.
GCTGGCGGCGGCGCGGGCGAATATCGACGCCGGGCGGATCGACCTCGACGATTTTCAGCCCGAGCATCAGGGTTGGTCCGCTGAACAGCTTTGGGCAAAAATCCAGGACATGTTGCCGATTCCGCACGACCCTGTCGTCACGCACGGTGATTTCTCGCTCGACAATATCTTCCTCGACGATGACGGCAATGTGCTCGGCTGCATCGATGTCGGCCGGGTGGGGCTGGCGGATCGCTATCAGGACCTGGCTATTCTTTCGGCCTGTCTCGACGAGTTCGATCCTGATCTCAAAACGCTTCTATTTGCGGGTTATGGGGTGAGGCCAGATCTGGATCGGATCGCCCTACATTTGGCGCTCGACGAGCTGTTCTAGCCTGCTGACGCTATTGACGCTTGATCGGCGTCCCGTCACGATTTGTCCCTAGAGTTTCAGGGGGCGCGGATATTGACGATTCATAATGGTCGCTAGCGGCGTCGCTGCCGGCGATGACTCCCCCGCCATTCGCACCAGTATGATGGATCATCCGCGCGGGCTGTGGGTGTTGGCGGGCACCGAATTATGGGAACGGATATCGTTCCACGGCATGCAGGCGCTGCTCGTTCTCTACATGGTTGGCGCTTTGCTGCTGCCGGGACATGTCGAGAATGTTGCCGGATTTGCGCAGTTTAGAGCTATTATCGAAGGCGTTACCGGTCCGCTATCGGTACAGGCGCTCGCGGCGCAGATATTCGGTCTCTATGTCGGGCTGATCTATTTCACGCCGGTAATTGGTGGGGCGATTGGTGATCGTATCACCGGGCGGCGGATCGCGGTGGTGGCCGGTGGTGGTTTGATGACCGCAGGGCATTTCTGCCTCGCCTTTGATCGCACTTTTCTGTTGGCCTTGCTGTTGCTGATTTTGGGGGCTGGGCTGCTGCGCGGCAATCTGGGCCCACAGGTCAAGTCGCTTTACGCCGATGGGGATCGGCGAGCAGCCGATGCGTTTCAGCTTTATTATGTCGCCATCAATATCGGCGCATTCATCGCGCCACTGATCACTGGCACACTGGCGGTCGTTTATGGCTGGCATTTCGGCTTTGGTTTTGCAGGTGTCGGCATGCTGATCGGGCTGTGCGTCTATCTCGCCGGGCAACATCTGTTGCCCCCGGAACGCAAGGCGCTCGTCTCATCTGGGCCGACAGCGCCACTCACCCGAGCAGAGCGGCAGCGAGTTGCCGCGTTGTTCATGATTTTTCCGCTGATCATCGGCTTCTGGATCGCCCAGTCACAGGTGTGGAACGTCTATAACCTATGGGCACGCGATCATGTCGAAATGCATGTGCTTGGCCTTGAAATGCCGGTGCCATGGCTTCAGGCGTTTGACGGGCTGGCACCGGTGATCGTGATGCCGTTTTTTCTTGCGTTGTGGCGGGCGCAAGCAGCGCGCGGGCGCGAGCCTGATGATCTGGCCAAGATGGCCATCGGCTGCCTGACCTTTGCAGGCGGCACGGGGTGGCTGGCGCTCTCGCCGCTGGTGGCGATCGCGGGGAAGGTGCCGCTGTTCTGGGCAATCGGCTTCCACCTGCTGTCCAATATTGGCTGGCTCTATTTCACGCCGATAGCGCTCGCGCTGTTCGCGTCGAAATCGCCACCCAGCCTGCGGGGCACGATGATTGGGGTGAATTACATGGCGGTGTTTTTCGCCAGCACGATTAGCGGCCGGCTTGGCGGCCTGTATGAAACGCTTAGTCCAAGTGCCTTCTGGCTGCTCCACAGCGCTATTGTTGGCGGCGCGGGGATCGGGCTGATGCTGATCGCGCGGCCGCTCCGGCGACGGTTCAGCGATCAGCCCGATCCGGGCGCAAGCTAGTTCATCGGTAAATCTAACGCATCTGCCACGGCCTGGTGCCGGATCTTGCCGCCTGATACGTTCAGCCCATTCGCCAGATGTGGGTCCGCCGCCATCGCCCCGTCCGCGCCCAGATTGGCCAGCTTCAGGACGAAGGGCAGGGTGGCATTGTTGAGTGCAAAGGCACTGGTGCGGGCGACGGCCCCTGGCATGTTCGCGACACAATAATGGATCACGCCATCGACCTCGAACACCGGATCATCATGCGTGGTTGGGTGCGATGTCTCAAAACAGCCACCTTGATCGATCGCGATATCGACCAGCACCGATCCGCGCTTCATCGTCTTCAACATGTCGCGTGTGACGAGCTTAGGGGCGGCAGCGCCGGGGACCAGCACCGCGCCGATCACCAGATGTGCATTTTTGACGGCCGCTTCGATTGCGGCGGTGGAGGCATAAGCGGTCTTGATCTGGCTAGAGAAAAACATGTCGAGTTCGGCGAGCCGCGCATTGTTGATGTCGTAGATCGTCACATCGGCGCGCATGCCGACCGCCATCTGCGCGGCATTGACGCCCGAGACTCCGCCGCCAAGGATCGCCACGCGGGCAGGCGCCACGCCGGGCACGCCGCCCAGCAACACGCCGCGCCCGCCCTGTTCCTTTTCCAGATAATGCGCGCCGACTTGAATCGACATGCGACCCGCGACTTCCGACATTGGCTTAAGCAATGGCAAGGAGCGATCGGCGGCGGTGACGGTCTCATAAGCGATGCAGGTCGCGCCTGACGCCATCAGCCCAAGCGCTTGGGGCTTATCCGCCGCCAGGTGGAGATAGGTGAACAGCAGGTGCCGCGCTTCCAGCATGGCAATCTCGCTTTGCTGCGGCTCCTTTACCTTCACGATCATGTCTGATCCGGCGAAGACTGCGGCGGCATCGGCAACGATGCTCGCCCCGGCGGCAACATAATCGCCATCTTCAAAATCAATTCCCAGCCCAGCCCCGGTCTGGACGACGACCTGATGTCCGGCGCGGACCAGTTCGGCGACTGAGGCTGGCGTCAGCCCGACACGATATTCGTGGTTTTTGATTTCCTTGGGGACACCGACTCGCATTGATCCACTCCGACAAATGTTGTGCGCCGGGCTATAGCGCCTCGGATTGTGCTTGTCCCGCCAGCGCGTCGGTTGGCTTTGGGCGCCAGAATGTGGCGTTGCCGGGCAGTGTGGTGCATGGTAGGGGCCGCGCTTTACTTCCTCGGGTGGGCAGTCACATCGTGATCATTGGTCGCATTCCCATTTTGTCAGGGCGCCGCGGCCGGTGAGCGAG
>JAIERC010000405.1 GCA_019747165.1 Sphingomonas sp.
CGGCACATCAGCTTCGAGCAATTGTCCGATATCATGGCGTTCCGGCTGATCGTGCCGACGGTGGAGGATTGCTATACGGCGCTTGGGCTAATCCATCGCCGCTGGCCGATGGTACCAGGCCGGTTCAAGGACTATATCTCGACCCCCAAGCGCAATGGCTATCGCTCGCTGCATACGTCGGTGATGCATGCCGAAAATACCCGAGTCGAAATCCAGATTCGCACGATTGAAATGCATGCCGAGGCCGAACATGGCCTGGCGGCGCACTGGGCCTATAAGCAGCGCAAGGTGCGCCCCGATACGCAGGTGCGCTGGATCGCTGATCTGATCGAGATCCTCGATACCGCAGAAAGCCCCGAAGAGCTGCTCGAACATACCCGCATGGCGATGTATCAGGACCGGATCTTTGCCTTTACCCCGCGCGGTGAGCTGATCCAGCTGCCCAAGGGCGCAACGCCGATTGATTTTGCCTATGCGCTGCATACTGATTTGGGTGACCAGGCGGTGGGGGCCAAGATTAATGGCCGGGTTGTCCCCTTGCGCACGCGGGTAGAGAATGGCGATCAGGTGCAAATCTTGCGCTCCAAGGCGCAAGTGCCGCAGCCTGGCTGGCTTAACTTTGCGATCACCGGCAAGGCGCGCGCTGCCATTCGCCGCCATTTGCGCCAGACCGAACGCAGCGAAGGCCAGGCGCTTGGCCGCAAAATTTATGATGAAATCGTCCAGCGACTGCCCGCCACCCTTGCCGATGACGCGATCAACGCAGCGTTGAAAAGACTGAAGCTGCCCGACGAATCCGCTTTGATGCAGGCAATCGCCAAGCGCCGGATAACCGATGCCGACGTGATGGAAGCGCTGATGCCGGGATCGGCCGATAAGGACGCGCGCCACGCTCTGCCACCGCAATCGAGTGCGATCTCGATCCGTGGCCTGAAGCACGGCATTGCCTTTGACCTTGCCGAATGCTGCCATCCGGTGCCCGGTGACCGGATTGTCGGGCTGCGGCATCCTGATCGGCTGATCGAAGTCCATTCGATCGACTGCAAGACGCTGATCGACGGCGATGATGCTGATTGGGTCGATCTTGCCTGGGGCGACAAGACCGAAGGCGCAACCGCGCAGATTGCGGTTGATTTGAAGAACGAACCAGGCGCGCTGGGCGTCGTCGCCACCATCATTGGCGCGCATAAGGCCAATATTCTGGGCCTCAGGCTCGATAATCGCGATTCTGGCTATCACACCAACACCATCGATGTGGAGGTGCATGATCTCCAGCATCTGATGCGGCTGATCGCCGCGCTGCGGGCCGCTGATGCGGTGAGCGCGGTGGAGCGCGTATAAATGCAGCTTGCGGGCTGGCTGTCGTCGATTAGGTTTCCCCCTTTCTTCACGCAGGAGTCGCCCGCCCATGGATCGCCGCCAATTTCTCTCCTCCAGCGGTGCTGTCGCCGCGCTTTCCCTGACGCCTGGTGCATTGCGCGCGGCGGCACCTGCGGGCGATGCCGCGATCAACGCGTTGTTCGAAGCGATCTTTCAGGAAGGTCTTGATGATTCGCCGGAGAGCGTTACCCAACTCGGGCTCGATACGGGCAAACGGGCGGCCGCCAAGGGCCAGTTGGACGATCGATCGCTCGCGTCGCGCGCCACAGATCTGGCGCGTGCAAAAAAGGCAATTGCGCGGGTTGAAGCAATCAGCGCCGATGGTTTGTCCGATGCGGGCAAATTGAACCGTGAAGTCGTGCTCTATTCGCTGCAAAGCCGGATCGTTGGCCCCGACAAATTCGGTATTGGCAGCACGATTCGTCCCTATCGTATCTTCCAGCAGGGCGGTGCCTATTTCTCGATCCCCGATTTTCTCAATTCTGCCCACACCATCCGCACCACTGCCGATGCCGAAGCCTATTGCGCGCGCCTGTCCGCCTTTGCGACCGCGCTTGATCAGGATAGTGCGGTGCAAAAGGAGGAAGCTGCGCGCGGCTTTGTCGCGCCCGATTTCTCGCTCGATCTGACGATTGGCCAGCTCAAGGCGCTGCGGGGCAAGCCCGCCGCTGCCAGTGCGATGGTCAATTCGCTCGTCACCCGCGCCAAGGCTGCCGGATTGGCAGGGGATTGGTCAACAAAGGCTGCCGCCATTGTCGATAGCCAAGTCTATCCGGCGCTCGACCGGCAAATCGCGCTGGTTCAATCGCTGCCGCGTCGCAAGGAAGCGGGGCTATGGGCCCTGCCCAATGGCGATGCCATTTATGCCGAGGCGCTGAAGGCGGCCACCACGACTGATTTCACCCCCGATGAGGTCCACAAGATCGGCAAGGAGCAAGTCGCCTCGCTGAGCGCCGAGCTCGATGCGATTCTGAAGGCGCAGGGGCTGACCAAGGGCAGTGTCGGAGCGCGGCTGACGGCGCTCAACGAAATGCCGTCACAACTTTACGCCGATACCGCCGAGGGGCGGGCCGAGTTGCTGGCGGGCCTGAACGTCGGTGTGGCGGCCATGCAGAAGCGGCTTGGCGAGGCGTTTCTCAACCCGCCGGGCGAACCACTCGATATCCGCGCAGTGCCCGTGGAGATTCAGGACGGCGCATCGAATGGCTATTATCGCCGCGCCTCACTCGATGGCACGCGGCCGGCAATTTATTTCATCAATCTGAAAAGCGTTGGGGATTGGCCGAAATATACGCTGCCCTCGCTCAGCTATCACGAAGGTGTGCCGGGGCATCATTTGCAGCTCAGCATCGTGCAGAAGCTCGATTCGCCGTTGTTGCGCCGGTTGTCGGGCTTCAGCGCTTATTCGGAAGGCTGGGCACTCTATGCCGAGCAGGTTGCTGAGGAACTAGGCGGTTATGCCAATGCGATCGAGCGGGCGGGGTATCTCCAGTCGTTTCTGTTCCGGGCCGCGCGGCTGGTGGCTGATACCGGCATTCACGCCAAACGCTGGACGCGCGAGCAGGCGACGGATTATTTCGTCGATGTTGTCGGCTTTGCCCGGCCCCGGTCGCAGCGCGAGATTGAACGTTATTGCACCCAGGCGGGGCAAGCGTGCAGCTATAAACTGGGTCATATCAGCTGGCTGCGCGCGCGCGACAATGCCAAGCGGATATTGGGCGACAAGTTCGATCTGAAGCAATTCCATGAGGTGCTGCGCGATGGCGCGGTGCCGCTGACCATCCTGGAACGACTGGTCGAGGCGCGCGCCAAGGCCCAATTGGGTTAGGGTCCGGCGCTTGGCGATTCCCTATTGGTGAAACACACGGTAGAGGGGGCGGATGAAGCGCCCCGCCCTCTCCATCGTCGTACCCTGTTACAATGAAGCTGCCTGTCTCGAAATCTTGCACGCCCGCGTCTCGGCCGCGGCGCAGGCGGCCGTTGGCGACGATTACGAGATCGTCTTCGTCAATGATGGCTCAAAGGATGCGAGCTGGCCCGCGATGCAGCGGCTGGCGGCGCTCGATCCGCATCTCGTCGCGATCAACCTGTCACGCAATCATGGCCATCAGCTGGCGCTGACAGCCGGGCTCGATCTGTGCTGCGGGCAGCAGATCATGATCATCGATGCCGATTTGCAGGACCCACCCGAGTTGCTCGCCGATATGCGCGCGACCATGGCTGCCGAGCAGGCCGATGTCGTTTATGCAGTGCGCCGCAAGCGTGAGGGCGAAACCTTTTTCAAGAAACTGACCGCCGCGGCCTTTTACCGCGTGCTCGATCGCGTCACGGATACGCCGATCCCGCTTGATACCGGCGATTTCCGGCTGATGAGCCGACGTGCCCTTGATGCGTTTTTGAGCCTGCCTGAACAGGCGCGCTTCATCCGTGGCATGGTGGCATGGATCGGCTTTCGGCAGGTGCCGTTTCTTTACGACCGGGCCGAGCGGCATGCGGGCGAGACCAAATATCCGCTCGCCAAGATGATCCGCTTCGCGCTTGATGCGGTAACCGGTTTTTCGACAGCGCCATTGCGCTTTGCCAGCCATGTCGGGCTGGCGCTGACCGGGGCGTCGTTGCTGCTGTTCGTCTATATCGCGATTGGTTTTTTCACCGGCAGCGCGGTGCAGGGCTGGACATCGACGATGCTGGTCGTGGTGCTGCTCGGCGCGGTGCAGATGTTCGTGCTGGGCATGATCGGGGAGTATCTCGGCCGGCTGTATGTCGAATCGAAACGGCGACCGCTGTATCTGGTCGCTGATGTAGCGGGCCCGGTGCAGGGTCGCGCGACGCTTGGCTATCGCGCCGAGCCGCAGGACGAAGAGGCGACGGCCACGCGCGCCAAACCGGCTCCCGCCGCTCGACGGAAACCCCGCGTCAAGCCGCCGGTGCCGCCAGCGTAACGATCGACACCCCGGGCGGTAGGGGCATTCGCCCAACAAGATGACGTTCCCAGCCAAAGATTGTTTCGAACAGCGTGTTGAGCGCCTTGGGCGGCGGCGAATCATCGCTGTCGTCGCGGCCCGTCATCCGCCCGGCGACTCGTGCGGCTGCGGCAAGCGGGAACAGCAGCGAGTTGAAATAACGCAGGCCATTATGGCCAAGGCCGGCTGCTGCAATTGCGGTGTTCAGCGTTTCCTTTGAATAGCGGCGATGATGGTGGTTCACCACATCATGCGCGCTCCACAGCCATTGATGCGCGGGCACGGTGATCAAAA
>JAIERC010000231.1 GCA_019747165.1 Sphingomonas sp.
AGGCGCTGACGGCGGCATGATGGCCGATCGCCACCCCGCGATCATCGGGCAGCATGCGATAGATCGTCACCACCATTGTGACCCCAAAGGCCGAAAAGATAAAGGCAGGCCCGGCCAGGCCAATATGAACCGAGCCCAGCGAGCCGAGAATCAGATAGGGGGCAATCGCCGGCCCCAGGATCGTGCCCAGCCCGAAGGCGGAGGCGAGCAGCGTGAGCGCTTTGGTCCGTTCGTCGCGGCTGGTGCGCCCGGCAACAAGCGCCTGCACCGCTGGCGGTGCGGCTGCGCCAAACGTGCCGTAAATCAGCCGACCGCCGATAAAGAGCAAAAACGCCAGGCTGCCGCTGATCCAGCCGTTGATACCCGCCATCAGGAACAGCCCGCAAAGTCCAAGCGACACGGCAAAACCGGCCATGCCAAGCAATATCATGGCCCGCCGACCATGTCGGTCCGATCGTCGCGCCCAAAACGGGGCGGCGAGCACCCACAGCAAGGCCGATACCGAAAACGCCGCAGCAACCCCGCTATCGGGCACGTGCAAGGATCGGCCGAGGGCGGGCAACACCGATTGCAGCGCGGTATTGCCGGCGGCGATCGTCAGCATCACCATAAACAGCAGCACGAAATCGCGATCAGGCGCCGGGCGGTTCACCGGGCGGTTCATGCGGCCGACCAAGCATAATCGCGGGTGACCTCCGCCACGATGACCTCATAGCGATGATACCAATGCGACCGTCCCAAATCGCGGATCCTTTTGTGGTCGGGATGGTCTCGCCAGGCCTTGGCCTGCACCTCGTCCGCCCAATAGCTGACGGTGATGCCGAGCCGGTCGGCCCCACGTGCGCTTTCAATGCCGCGATAACCGGGCTGAGCGGCGGCAAGGGCATCCATGGCCGCTGCGGCTGCCTGATAATCGTCATCATGCGCCTCGGTGCGCACAGACAGGAAGATTACGGCAATTTGGCCCAATCGCTTGGTCATGTCGCTCGATTAGGCAGTTGGGGCGCGGGTGCAACCCTGAACGGGGTTAGCGTCGCTTGTCGGGCCCGAAATTAAGGCCTTTCGTTACATTATAATCCAGCACGGTCATCGCAAAGAAAGCCACGGCCTGCTTCAAGCGCATCCACCAGCTGGTACGCGCCATGTAGAGCGCTGACGTGATCCGCTCCGATTGCGCGATCTCGCCATCGACATAGCGGCGCACCTGCGCGGCGAACAGCTTGTCCTCAATCCGCAGCATTATTTCCAGATTGAGAAACAGGCTGCGCACATCATAATTGGACGAGCCGATATAAACGATATCGTCGATCAGGAAGAGCTTGGTGTGCAGCTTGGTCGGTTGATATTCATAGATTTCGACGCGCTTCCTGAGCAGCCCGGCATAAGTGAAGCGCGACGCCCAGATTGCCGCGCCATGATCATTCTTCGATGCCAGCACGATCCGCACCTGGCCGCGCATCCCGGCGGCATCCAGCCGACGCAGCATCCCGGGGCTTGGCGCGAAATAGGCGCTGATCAGGTCAAGCCGCTTGGCCTTTTCAATATCGTTCTTGATCGCGCGCGCCCAGGGGGAAAGCCGCCGGGTCGGGCCGCCAAACACCCAGCGCACCGGCCCCGCTGGTTCGCTCCAGTTCCCCAGCGATCGCCTGAGCACCCGCAGCGGCGCGCGCGGCCGCCTGGTCCAGCGTGCTAGGGCATCGAAATAGCCCGTAATCCGCATCGCTGCGGGCCCTTCGATCAACAGCCCCAGATCACGCCAAGCTTGATCGGCGGGGGTGCCGAAATAAGAATCCTCAACATTGAACCCGCCAATGATGGCGCGGGGGGCAGCGCCATCGCCATCGGCCAGCGCCAGCTTTTGGTGATTGCGGAGCAGATAACGACGTCCCCATCGCGGCTCGAACCGGCAAACAACAATCCCGGCTGCCCGCATGGGATCAAAAAAATGATTCTGATTTGCCGCCTCGCTACCCAAGCCATCGACGATCAACGATACTTTGACGCCCCGTCCTGCCGCCGCAATCAGTGCGGCGCGCACGCGGCTGCCGGCGCGATCATCGACATAGATGTAATAGATGATCCGCAGCGTTTCGCTGGCCCCGTCAATCAGGGCGATCAGCGTTTCAAGCCGGACCGGGCCATTGTCGAGCAGGGTCAGCTGATTGCCGTGGACGGTAAAACTCGGCTGGGGGGCGGATTCGGCCATTGCTTTGATCCATGCGGGGGGGCACGCGGTGGTGCAAGGCAGAATTCTTGACTCGTCGCCAGCCTTACCCTAGGTCGCCGCCTTTCCGTTACAGTGAAGGAAGCGTTCGTATGGCGCGCGTTACCGTCGAGGATTGCGTCGACAAAATTCCAAACCGTTTCGATCTCGTGCTGTTCGCAGCCCAGCGCGCACGCCAGATTTCCGGTGGTGCAGACCTGACCGTCGATCGTGATCGCGATAAGAACCCGGTCGTTGCACTGCGCGAAATCGCTGAGGAAACCGTGAAGCCCAAGCATCTCCAGGAAGCCGTGGTGCAGGGTCTTCAGCGCGTGCAGGTTGACGATGATGACGCGCCCGATGAAGTCGGCTCGCTGGCCGCATCGGCAGAGGCGCTTCGCCTCACTGCCGCTGCCCCGCCGCGCAACCAGAATCTGGGTAGCGATTACGAAGGTTGAGCATCCGGTCCAAGGCTGGCAGCGCCAGCCTTGGATAAGGCGAATACCAGCCGCGCATGCGGCCAGTGCCAGGCCTAGCGCTCGTTCATGTTGGGCCGCCCTTTAAACCCTTGGGCAATCACATACCATTCGGACGAATCCTTGCGGCTCGCCGGGGGTTTGGCGTGTTTGACGGCAGTGAAATTGCGTTTCAACTCACTCACTAAGGCACTGTCAGCACCGCCCGCCAGCACCTTGGCGACGAACGCGCCGCCTGGGCTCAGGACGTCATAGGCAAAGGCGGCTGCGGTCTCGACGAGCCCCATCGTGCGCAAATGATCCGTCTGCGGATGGCCCACCGTGTTGGCGGCCATATCCGACAGCACCAGATCGGGCGCGCCGCCCAATTCTTCCATCAGCTTTTCGGGCGCGCGATCATCGGTGAAATCCATTTGCAGGATGATCACCCCGTCGATCGGATCGACCGGCAGCAGATCAATCCCCACAATCGCGGCGCCCGGCGTCATCTTGCGCACCACCTGGCTCCAGCCCCCCGGCGCGATGCCCAGATCGATCACGCGCTTTACGCCCTTTAACAGCGAAAACCGCTCGTCGAGTTCGATCAGCTTATAGGCGGCGCGGCTGCGATACCCCTCTGCCTTGGCCTTGCGGACGTAAGGATCGTTGAGTTGGCGTTCGAGCCAGCGGTTCGATTGCGGCGTTCGCCCGCGTGAGGTGCGTACCCGCACCCGGCCGCCTGATCCACCCCTGCTCATCGCTCACGCCCATTCATCAGTCGCCGCAAAATGCCCTCGCGAATGCCTCGGTCAGCCACGCCGAGCCGCTCGGCGGGCCAAATGTCCATGATCGATTCGAGGATCGCGCAGCCCGCCACGACCAGATCGGCGCGTTCATTGCCAATACACGGCAGCAACGCGCGATCCTCGATCGACTTCGCGGCCAGATCAGCGCTGATCTGGCGCATGGCCGGCGCGGGCACGATCAACCCGTCAACAGCCGTGCGATCATAGCGGGCAAGCCCCAGGTGCACGCTGGCCAGCGTGGTTACCGTGCCGCTGGTGCCGAGCAAGCGCGGTCGTTCGATCCCGCTTGGCAAGCGGCGGGCAAAATCGGCGAAGCTATCTGCCACCATTGCCCGCATCCGGGCATAGGCCGCCGCGCGCCCGCCGGGCCCGTCACCGCCGCCCGCGCTCTCGGTCAGCGAAACAACCCCCCATGGGGCGCTATGCCAATCGATTACGGTCGGCACAGTGGTGGTCGTATCGACCAGGACCAATTCGGTCGATCCACCACCAATATCAAACACTAGCGCGGGGTCGTCCCCCGGCTCGATCAGGACATGGCAGCCAAGCACGGCAAGCCGCGCCTCTTCCTCGGCGGTGATGATATCCAGCGCAATCCCGGTCTCGCGATAGGCGCGTTCGATGAATGCAGCGCCATTGCTCGCGCGGCGACAGGCTTCGGTCGCGACAGATCGCGCCATGGTGACATTGCGCCGCCGCAGCTTGTCGGCACAGATCGATAGCGCGGCCAATGTCCGATCAATCGCCGCATCGCTGAGCCGCCCGGTTGCCGCCAGCCCTTCACCCAGCCTGACGATCCGCGAAAAGGCATCGATTACGGTAAAGCCATTGGCGGCGGGGCGTGCGATCAGCAGCCGGCAATTATTGGTGCCCAGATCAAGCGCGGCATAGTGGCGCGCTTCAGGCCAGCGGGCACGCGCTGTTTTCGAAGGGGCCGGACGGGCCGGGCCTGCGCCCTGCCGGTACGGCACGCGGGCGGATTGATCACCCATGGCCGTTGCTCACATTTATGTTCTGCGGTCCGGGGCTCGCCGCCCCCACCGTGCTTGGGCGCAAGCCTAGCCGAGCATGAGGGCGGCGGCAAGCGAGCCCGCACGTTGACAGCCGATCACCCGCCGCCTATCTCGCGCCCCGGCACTGCCCTGTCGTCTAATGGTAAGACCACGGACTCTGACTCCGTTAATTGAGGT
>JAIERC010000259.1 GCA_019747165.1 Sphingomonas sp.
TTGCCAAGGGCGTGCTCCACAAGAATACCGCCTCGCGCAAGTTCGCGCGGCTGACGAAGCGCGTTTCCGCGCTCGCGTAAAACGGTACGGTTCCGTAACAAATGGCCCGCCGGGAGCTTCCCAGCGGGCCTTTTTGTCGTGGCTGCGGCATTGGAAGCGCCAGGTTTTGGCTGTCGAACTGCCACAATGGCGCCCGGCATACCGCTGATATCAAAACCTAGGATTTACCGCGATTCGCCAAGGTTTCAAATTAGTGACGATTTTATTATAATGTAAAATCAACAACTTGTTAAAATTTTGACGTGTTTGCGCGGCTGCGGCCGAGTCAAATGGTTTATTTCAGATTCTTGACGGCCCGGCCTCTTGATCGACTCGGTCATGTCCTCATAATCAGCCTTCGCCGCGATGATTACCGCATCCGGTTTTTAGCATAACTTCATCGTCAGGCGGATGCGATTCCGGCTGCGGGGGGATATTTTCGATTGAAAACAGGGCGTCCAGGGGAGTTGCCTGGCCGCGGGGAGAGTTGCGCGTGGCGATTGCTGGAGCATTGAAGGCGACATCTAGCACTGAATTGGACAGGGCGTGGGCACGGATTCGCGGGCATTTGCGTGAATCGGCTGGCGCCCGCTTGTTTGATCAGTGGCTGAAGCCGCTTGCTTTGGTGGCCAGCGACGAGGCCGATACGGTGCGGCTCTCGCTGCCCTCTGCCTTTATGACCAATTGGGTCCGCAATAATTATGCGGAACGGTTGCTGCAGGAATTTCGGGCGATCGTCCCGGCGATTAGCCAGGTCATCATTGAAACGGCCAGCGCGTCGGCACCATTGCCCGTGTTGGCGAGCATCGATCCGGTTGCCGCACCCGCAGCACCAAGCGCGATCGCGGCCATGGCCGGTGCGCGCCCTGCGCTCGATTCGCGCTTCACCTTTGACCGGTTTGTCGTCGATGCCTCGAACCGGGTTGCCTGGAACGCCGCTAAGGCGCTTGCCGAACCGGGCACGCCGCGCTTCAGCCCGCTTTTTCTCCACAGCGGCACGGGGATGGGCAAAACCCATCTGATGCACGCGATCGGCACGGCTTTCCTTGAAGCGCAGCCTGGGGCCGACGTGATCTATATGTCGGCCGAACGCTTCATGTTCGAATTCGTCCAGGCGATGCGCGCACGCGACACATTCGCGTTCAAGGCGCGGTTGCGGTCGGTTGATCTGCTGATGATCGACGATTTGCAGTTCATCGCGGGCAAGGATGCGACGCAGGAAGAGTTTTTCTACACGATCAATGAGGTGATGAGCGCCGGCAAGCGGCTGGTGGTCAGTGCCGATCGGTGTCCGCAGGGGCTTGATGGTGTCGAGGCGCGGATCCTCTCCCGCCTATCGGTTGGTTTTGTCGCCGATATCAAGCCGGCTGATCTGGCGCTGCGCCGCGCTGTGCTGGCGCGCAAGTTGTCCGATATGCCTGATGCCAAGGTGCCCGCTGATGTGCTGGAATTGCTGGCCGTGCGGCTGACCTCGAGTATTCGTGAGCTGGAGGGCGCACTCAACCGGCTGGTCGCTTATGCTCAGTTGACGGGTGAGGCGATCGATATGGATTTCACCCAAGCTACGCTCGGCGATGTGCTGCGTGGCGTGCAAAAGCGGGTGACGATCGATGAGATTCAGCGCGCAGTGTCGAGCTATTTTGAACTCAAGCCTATCGAACTGGTTTCAGCGCGTCGCGCGCGTGTCGTGGCGCGTCCGCGGCAAATCGCCATGTATCTCGCCAAGCGGCTGACGACTCGGTCACTTCCGGAGATTGGCCGCAAGTTCGGTGGGCGCGATCATTCAACAGTAATCCATGCGGTGCGCCGCATCGAACAGCTGCGCGATACCGATATGGATGTCGATAGCGCAGTGCGGACATTACTGCGCGATCTGGAGGGGTAAAACACCCGCCATTCTTTGCTGAAATCGGGTGCTACAGCCGTCCCCGCCTCCGCCTGGCGTTGTACGCCGGGGAGGCAGGGGTAACCTTCACGACCGGGATTATTTCACCGCCTTGCGTTCTGGCGCGATCGTGATCTTCACCGTTTCGCCGGAATTGCCGGGGAAGCCCGTGAACATCGCATCGACCAGATTGGGGACGATCTTGGGCAGATCGTCAGTAGTGGATTGCGCGCGAGCAGTGCCTTCGAAGACGCGCTTGCCATTATCGGTGCGCTCGATCTGCAGATCGAGTTCGCTGGTGAACACGGTGTAGCTATAGGTGTCGTTGAAGCCACCCCCGAACAGGAATGGATCGTTCCAGCCAAAGGCATAGCCGCGCGGGCCAAAGCCGCCATAACCAAACCCGCCATAACCGAAGCCGCCAAAGCCACCAAAGCCGCCAAAGCCACCAAATCCGCCATAACCGAAGCCGGTTGAGCGAACGCGTTCACGGCCACGATCGACATCATAATGCATTTTGACGATCAGCTGTGCCTGGGCTGGGTCAGCGGCAGGCTGATACCCCTGCTCAACAAGGCGGGCGCTGACCAGCTGCGCATATTGGCCAAATTCGATGCCGCCCTGCAATTGCGGATTGCTCGCCTGGACAATGAAGGTCTGCCCGGATGGGGGCGAGAGCAACTGGAAGCGGGATACCTTCGCCGTAAAGGGGGTCGCGCAGCTTGAAAGCATGAGTAATGCGGCGACGGCGATGAATGATTTCTTCATTGGGTCACTCTCTTAGCTGTGCCTAAAATGCTTGCGAACAAGCGCTTGACGATGCTGCCATGCGCAAGGTGAATGATAGTTGAACGCGCAATCGTACCGGGCTGCCGTTAAATCTGCAATCCGATCGCGCGCTGCGCGGCGGCCAGAGTTGGCGCAGCCATTTCGCTTGCGCGACCGGCCCCTGCGATCAGAGCGTTGGAGACGGCTGGGCGGTCGCTCAGTAACCCGTTGAGCCGGTTCCGGATCGGCCCCAGGGTGGCAATGGTCAGATCAGCGAGCGCTGGCTTGAAGGCCCCAAAACCCTGTCCAGCGAAGTCGGCCAACACCGAATCGGGCGTGCGATCAGCAAGCGCTGCATAGATGGTCACCAGGTTGCGTGCCTCTGCACGGTCAGCAAGCGCGGCAATAGAGTCGGGCAGCGGATCGGCATCGGTGCGTGCCTTGCGGCACTTCTGGGCAATCACGTCGTCGCTGTCGATCAGATTGATCCGGGCCATGTCCGACGGATCGGACTTCGACATTTTCGCGGTGCCATCGCGCAAGCTCATGATCCGGGGGGCGGCGGCACTAACTAGCGGTGCTGGCAGCGGGAATAGATCGACGCCGAAATCCAGGTTGAATTTGGTCGCGATATCCCGCGCCAGCTCCAGATGCTGCTTTTGGTCCTCGCCGACGGGCACATGGCTCGCCTTGTACAGCAGCACATCGGCTGCTTGCAGTACGGGATAGCCGAAATAGCCGACGCTCTGGCTCGATCCGTCCTTGCCGGCCTTGTCCTTCCATTGCGTCATCCGGTTGAGCCAGCCCATCCGCGCGGTGCCGTTCAGAATCCAGGCAAGCTCGCTATGGGCGGGTACGCGGGCCTGATTGAACAGGATCGATCGATCGGGGTCGATCCCGCAGGCGATCAGTGCGGCGGCCATCTCAATCGTCGCATTGGCAAGGTCAGCAGCAACCACCGGCTGGGTCAGCGCGTGGAGATCGGCCAGGAAGAACAGGCAATCGCCGCCATCTGCCGTCACTTTGTCCTGCATTGCGACCCATTGCTTGATCGCGCCCAGATAATTGCCGAGGTGAAGATTGCCGGTGGGCTGGATTCCGGAAACAACGCGCATCAAGGGGCCTTTGTGGTAAGGGGTGCGCTACGTCGCCGCAGCACCGCCCGCAAATCGGACGGCAGATAGGCGCGCAGCACAAAGCAGGCAGCGACATAGACGAGCCCGCCAATCCCCACCAGCACCATCATTGCCGCCCAGCGGGTGACGCTTGTTCCCAGCGTGTAAGGCGTGAAACGATCGTTGAGAAAATACATCACGCCCCCCATCACCAGCGCCGCGCCAGCCAACCGCCACACGCGTCGCCTGAGCTGCGCATCGGGAACAAAATGCCCGCGCTTGGCGAGCGTGCGATAGAGCAGCCACAGATTGACGAGGCTGGCCAGCGCCGTCGCGAGCGGCGGACCCATATGTTTAAGGGGCAGAATAAAAGCCAGATTGAGCAGCAGGTTCACGGCAATCGAAATCGTTGCATAACGCACCGGCGTCTTGGTATCGGCGCGCGCATAATAGCCCGGCGTCAGCACCTTGATCAGGATATAGGCGGGCAGCCCGACCGAGAACGCAGCGAGTGCCTGGGCAGTGAACGTCGTGTCGCCGGGCGTGAACTTGCCGTGCTGGAACAGGGCGGCCACGATCGGCACGCCGCAGACAATGAGCGCAACTGTGGCCGGCAGCGTAAAGAACAGCGCCAGCTCCATGCCCCGGTTTTGCGTGTCCATCGCCTCCGCCTCGTGCCCGCCACCAAGCTGGCGCGAGATCGTCGGCAGCAGCACCGTGCCCAGCGCGATCCCAATCAGCCCCAGCGGCAGCTGGTTGAGCCGATCCGCGAAATAGATGTACGAAACCGCGCCCTCGCCGAGCAGGCTATAGGCAAGCGCGGACGAAATCAGCAGATTGAACTGGACTGCACCCGCGCCGAGCGC
>JAIERC010000285.1 GCA_019747165.1 Sphingomonas sp.
AACATCTCGTCAATCGCATTGCTGCTGGTGAAGTGGTGGAACGCCCCGCCAGTGCGTTGAAGGAACTCGTTGAAAATGCGCTGGATGCTGGCGCGACCCGAATTGCCATCAAGTTGGCCGGGGGCGGGATCGATCTGGTCGAGGTGATCGACGACGGGATCGGCATGACGCCTGACGATATGGCCTTGGCGCTGGAGCGGCATGCGACGTCGAAACTGCCCGATGAGATGATTGATGCGGTGACGACGCTGGGGTTTCGCGGCGAAGCTTTGCCCTCAATCGCCAGTGTGGCGCGGATGACGCTGGAAAGCCGGGTGCGTGGCCATGAAGGGTGGCAACGCATCGTCGATAATGGCGTCCTAGTCAGCGAAGGGCCGGCTGGCCTGCCGCCGGGCACCAGAGTGCGGGTTGAGGGCCTGTTTGAGCGCGTGCCCGCACGGCGCAAATTCTTGCGCAGTGCGCGCGCCGAATATGCCGCGTGCATGGACGTTGTCCGGCGGCTCGCCATGGCGCGGCCCGAGATCGGCTTTGCGCTAGATCATGATGGGCGGACGGCGTTGAACGTTGCGCCAGCGGCGGGTCGGCCGCAGCGCGTTGCGGCGCTGACCGACCGGGCGTTGATTGAGAACAGCGTGGCGGTTGATCTGGAACGCGAAGGGATCGTGCTGGGCGGGGTGGCGGGCTTACCGACCTTCAACCGTGGCATTGCCGATCACCAATATCTGTTCGTCAATGGCCGCCCGGTGAAGGACCGGTTGCTCGTCGGCGCGGTGCGCGCTGCCTATGCCGATGTGCTGGCGCGTGACCGGCATGCGGTGGTGGCGCTATTTTTGGACGTGCCGAGCGACATGGTCGATGTGAATGTCCACCCCGCCAAGACCGAGGTGCGCTTTCGCGATCCCGCCCTGGTGCGCGGGCTGATCGTTAGTGGCTTGAAGCAGGCGCTGGGCGAGGCGGGGCATTGCAGCATGCAGCGGCCCGATAAAGCGGCGCTGGCGGCATGGACGCGTGAGCCCGTGGTGGCGTCGCCGCAAGCCGAGATTTGGGGGCAGGGGAGCACCCGTCCATCGGCCGTTTATGATCGCCGCCCCGGCTTCATCACCCCACCGCCGCAGGGGCGCGCTG
The DNA here is from genome assembly GCA_019747165.1 of Sphingomonas sp. Classification (GTDB taxonomy): domain Bacteria; phylum Pseudomonadota; class Alphaproteobacteria; order Sphingomonadales; family Sphingomonadaceae; genus Sphingomonas. The sequence goes on from JAIERC010000285.1 coordinate 1,126, forward strand.
AGCCTGCCTATGCGCCGCCGCCTGAGACGAGCGCGTTTCCGCTGGGCGTGGCCCGCGGGCAGGTGGCGAAGACCTATATCGTCGCCGAAGCTGAGGACGGGCTGGTGATTGTCGATCAGCATGCCGCGCATGAACGGCTGGTGCTGGAACGCATGCGCCGGGGGATGGCGGGCGGCGGGATTGCGGCACAGGCTTTGCTGTTGCCCGAGGTGGTCGAGCTTGAGGAAACCGCCTGCGATCGGCTTGAGGCGCGGATTGCCGAGCTGACCGAATTCGGGCTCGATCTGGAACGCTTCGGTCCGCGCGCGATGCTGGTGCGCAGCGTGCCGGCGATGCTGGGGCAGGGCGATGTGGTGGGTCTCGTCACTGACTTGGCTGACGAACTCGCTGCCTATGATGAGGCGTTGTCGCTCAAGGAGCGGCTGGATCATGTCGCGGCGACGATGGCGTGCCACGGATCGGTGCGGGCCGGGCGGGTGCTGTCGGTCGCCGAAATGAACGCGCTGCTCCGCGAAATGGAGGTGACGCCGAATTCGGGCCAGTGCAACCATGGCCGCCCGACCTGGGTGAAGCTGGCGCATGGCGACATCGAAAAGCTGTTTGGGCGGAAGTGATGGTGCGCCAGCTTATCTGGTTCATGCTAGCGTTGCTGGTCATCGGATGGGCTGGAGCAGGGCGCGCGGCGGTTCCTGATCGCCAGCCGGATCAACAGCTCACCGGCATGATCACCCGCGCGGATTATCAGCAGTATCGCGCGGTGCCCTTTACCGTGCCGCGCGGGACGGTGCGGGTGGTGGTGGCGTTTGATTATGACCAGCGCGCGCAGAAGACGGTGATCGATCTGGGCGTTGAGGACCAGCATGGCTTGCGCGGGTCGAGCGGCGGCAACAAGGCGGACTTCACGATTGGGGAAAGCGATGCGACGCCATCCTATCTGCCCGGTCGGATCGAGCCGGGGCGGTGGCGACTGGTGCTGGCGGTGCCCAATATCCGGCCTGGCATTACCGCCCGCTGGACGGTGCGGATCTGGTATCTGCGCGCGGCGGAGGCCGAACTGGCCGCACCCCTCGTCGCGGATCGCGGCGCAGGCTGGTATCGCGGTGACCTGCACCTGCATACCGCACATAGCGACGGCAGCTGCCCCAGCCAGAGCGGGAAGCGCGTGCCGTGTCCGGTGTTCAAGACGCTGGAGACTGCCGCCGAACGTGGCCTGGATTTCGTGGCCATCACCGATCACAACACGACCAGCGCGCAGGCAGCGATCCGTGAAGCCCAGCCCTATTTCGATCGGCTGTTGCTGATCCCTGGGCGCGAGATCACGACCTTTTTCGGGCATTTCAACATCTTCGGGGTGAGCGCGCCGATTGATTACCGGATTACGCCAAGCGGCCCGGTGACGTTCAACGCGATTGCCGATCGCGTGCATGCTTTGGGCGGAATCGTATCGATCAATCATCCGGCCCTGCCGTCGGGGGAGCCGTGCATGGGCTGCGGCTGGGCGATGCCGGGTGCCGATCTGGCGCGGGTTGATGCGATTGAAGTGGTGAATGGGGGCGCGGCGTTGCTGCCCGGCGGGGTCGAGGGGCCGCTATCGGGCATGGCATTCTGGCTGAAGGCGCTGAACGCACAGCGGCCGGTGACCGCGATCGGCGGCAGTGACAATCATGACGGGGCACAAACCGCGCCAATCGCGGGGAGCGTGGGGCGACCGACGACGGTGGTGTGGGCCGACGGGCTGACACAACGCGCCGTACTGGCTGGGCTGCGGGCTGGCCGGGTGTTTATCGACATTGGCGGCATGGCGGAATCGATGCTCGATCTGCGCGTGTCGAATGGCCGAACCACGGCGGCGATGGGATCAATATTGCGCGCGGCAACCGGCGACCCGTTGACCGCCCATATTGCGGTGCGCGCTGCGCCCGGTGCGCGACTTGATCTGATGGCGGGCGATGCGGTGATCGCCAGTGTTGCGATTGATGGCGCGCGGGATGTTGATTTGCCGATCGATCGCCATGAGCGGCCGTTGCTGGTGCGCGCTGTTGTCCGCGCACCCGATGGCAAAGTCATCCTGATGAGCAATGCCGTCACCATTTCAGGCGGCAATGGATCGGATCGACCATAATCGGACCATAATTGGGTTTGGCGATGCCAGGCCGGTGTTGAGAAACGAGTCTTGCGGCCATAAGCTGCAGAAATGACAACGCCTTCACCGACTGCCCTTGTGATTGGGGCGGGCATTGGCGGGCTGGCCTCTGCCATTGCGCTGGAGCGCGCTGGGTTCAGCGTGCGCGTGGTTGACCGAGCCCCGGTGCTGGCACCGATTGGCGCGGCGCTGAGCATCTGGGCCAATGCCGTCGATGCGCTTGATCATTTGGGCGTCGGCCCGGCCTTGCGCGACCAGGGCACGCGGATTGACCAGATGGCGGTGTTCACGCGCGATGGCCGACCGGTGATTGGGCCGCGTCAGGTCAATGACAGCCCCTATCCCGGCGCGCGGTCTTACATGGTGACGCGGGCGGCGCTGCAATCAATATTGCTGGCGGCGATCGATCCAGAATGCCTTATATTGGGGGGCGCCATGACGGAGATCACCCAGGACGCAGGCGGTGTCTCGGTCCAGCTCGACACGGGCACCAGCATCAGCGCCGACATCGCCATCATCGCGGATGGGATCTGGTCTGGCCAGGCGGGGGCGATGCTTGGCGGCAAGCCCCGGCATGCCGGCTATGGTGGCGTGCTCGCATTGTCCGATCCGGTAACGGGTGAGTCGGGCGCGCATGCTGCCCATGAATATTGGGGATTGGGCGCGCGCTTTGGCGTGTTCGATATCGGCGGCGGTCGGCGATACTGGTTTTACATGCGCAATGAGGCGGATTCAGCCGAGGCCCGTTTGCTGACCCATGCCCAAATTGCCGATACGGCACAGGATTGGATGCCCGAGATTGGCGCTGCCATCGCTGCGACACCGGCTGACCGCCTGATCCCGTTTTCGATCCACGCCAAGCCGCCGCCTACCCGTCTGGGCAAGGGCCGCATCCTGTGCGTTGGCGATGCAGCGCATGCGATGGAGCCAAATCTGGGGCAGGGCGCGTGCCAGGCGATTGAGGATGCGGTCGCGCTGGGCGTGATTGCCCGCACCCGGCCCGTGTCGGCGATTGTCGATGGCGTCGAACGGCTGCGGCTGAAGCGGATCGCGCATTATGTGAAGCAATCGGCTGAGGGAGCCCGCGCATCGCATAGCCGATCGGCACTGACGCGCAGCGTGCTGAAGGCGGCACTCGGCATGGCTCCGGCGGCGCTCACCAACCGGGCGATTTCAGGCATGCACCAGTTGCCGGATTACGCCGCGTTGGCGCGTGGCGGCTGACGGTTCGCTGGTTTTTTGCGGCTCGACTTGTTTTTTCATGGCGCGGCGTAACCAACCCGGCTGCCCCCGCGAATAGCCATTGTGACCCGCAAGGTTCTCCGGTCTCCCCCCCTTCCGGGACCCTGATCGCAGGTCACGCAGTGTTAGCGTAAAGTCCGGTTCAGGTGAAAAAGGTGCGCCC
>JAIERC010000337.1 GCA_019747165.1 Sphingomonas sp.
GCGCGAGGATGAAGCATACCCCCGCCACCAGATAGGCCAGCGATGCCCAGGGATTAACCGCGATATGTTCCATTCTATCTTACCCCGTCATGCCAGCGAACGCTGGCATCTCCCTGTTGCTTGGGTGGGCGCGAGCCGCACCAGACCCCAGCTTTCGCTGGGGTGACGCTCAATATTTGGTCGCCGCCGCTGCCGGCCGATTTCTCTTCTTGTACCCCGTGCGCATCAGCGCACCTTCTTCTTGTACATCGCCAGCATCCGCGCGGTGACCGCAAAACCGCCGAAGATGTTGACGCTTGCCAGCACGACCGCAAGCAGCCCCAGCCATTTCGATGTCGCCCCGCCAGAGCCGATTCCGACCGCGGCACTGGCCACCAGCGCACCGACGATAATCACACTCGAAATTGCATTCGTCACCGCCATCAGCGGCGTGTGCAGCGCAGGCGTGACCGACCAGACGACATAATAGCCCACGAAACAGGCCATCACGAAGATCGAAAGGGTTGAAACGAAGTCCATTTATAGTCCCCTGAATCAGCCCAAAAGCCGGGAATTTACAACTTTGCCACCCTGCGTCAGCCGGATCGCGTCACCGATTTCTTCGTCGAGCACGGGCTTGCCTGCTTCCTTGTCCCAAAAGGCACTCAGGAAGTTGAACAGATTGCGCGCGAACAGGGCCGAAGCGTCAGCCGCCAGCCGCCCGGCAACATTCTTGTGCCCGACAATCTTGACGCCGTGGATCGTGACCACCTCACCCGCAACCGCGCCTTCGACATTGCCACCGCTTTCGACTGCGAGATCGACAATGACCGAACCCGGCCGCATCGTCGCGATCTGCGCGTCGCTGATCAGGCGCGGTGCTGGCCGACCGGGGATCAGCGCCGTCGTGATAACGATGTCTTGTTTGGCGATATGGCTCGACACCAATTCAGCCTGCGCAGCCTGATATTCGGGGCTCATCTCGCCGGCATAGCCGCCCGCGCCTTCGCCCTCGATGCCTTGCACATTTTCGACGAAAATCGGCTTGGCGCCTAGCGACTGGATTTGCTCCTTGGTCGCCGATCGCACATCGGTGGCGGAAACCTGTGCGCCGAGGCGGCGTGCGGTGGCAATTGCCTGCAACCCGGCCACGCCCACGCCCATTACGAAAACGCGCGCTGCTGACACCGTGCCCGCCGCCGTCATCATCATCGGAAAGGCCCGACCATATTCCGAAGCGCCGTCGAGCACAGCTTTATATCCGGCCAGATTCGATTGCGACGACAGGATGTCCATCGATTGCGCGCGGGTGATTCGCGGCATGAATTCCATCGCCAGCGCTTCATACCCCGCCGCCGCATAGCTATCGACGCGCGCGCGCTCCCCAAAGGGATTGAGCGATGCGACGATCCAGGCACCCGGCGCGGCTCCGGTCAGGCTCGCTGGATCAGGACCCTGCACGCCAAGCACGATATCGGCACCTGCAAGCGTTTCAGCCCGCGACCCCAGCGCCGCCCCCGCATCGGCGAACTGCGCATCAGCAATTGCTGCACCAGTACCGGCCCCGGCCTCGACCGCAACGGTCGCCCCCAAGCCGATGAACTTCTTGACTGTTTCGGGTGTCCCGGCAACGCGGCTTTCGCCTGCGGCCTGCTCCTTCAAAAGGGCAATCTTCACCGCCGGATCAGCCCGCAATCAGCCAGACGACGAAGGCGGCGAGGGCAAAGGACGTCAATGCCCCCCATTTCAGCCACGCCATCACCTTGCCATAGGTCGCCTGCTGCGTCTCGATGTTCCCGTTGCCGGTCATGTGCTTTCACCCCACAGCCAAAATCATTCCCCTTCGCCCTTAACCGGGGGCTGCCCACACCTCAAGCCCTGGCTTTAAGCCCGCCTTTACTCCCTGTCGTTAAGGTTACTCCCTCGAACAGGGATGATTGGGGACGGCTATATGACGCGCAATGGCCAGCGCCTGCTAATGTTGATCGATGACGAGCCCGCCCAGCGTCGGCTGGTGGCAGCACTTGCCGCCCGTGGCGGGTGGCGCTCCGTCTTCGCCTGCGACGGCGAAATGGCGATCGCGACACTGGGCACCCAGGACGGGATGCAGCTTGATGCGATCCTGATCGATCACTGGGCGCCAGAGGCCGATGCCGCCGGGCTCATCACTGAATTGCGGTTGCGCCGACCATCGCTGCCAATCCTGATGCTGACCGCCAATGGTTCGGTCGCGCATGCGGTGGCGGCCATGCGCGCCGGCGCCACGGATTTTCTGGTAAAACCCCTGGCCCCAGAGCGCCTGCTCTGTGCGCTCGAGGCTGCGGTGGCCAGCAACAGCGCCGGCGAACTGCGCCCGCTCACAGAGAAGATTCCCGCCCTGCTCGCCTTTGACGAAATTGTTGGGTCGGAACCGATGTTTCGCGCGGCGCTGGCCATTGCTGCCAAGGCAGCGCGCGCGCGCGTCGCCGTGCTGCTGGAAGGCGAAAGCGGCGTCGGCAAGGAAGTGGTTGCAGAGGCAATCCATGCCGCCAGCCCGCGCGCCAAAAAGGCGATGATCACGGTTAACTGTGGCGCGATCCCTGCCAATCTGGTCGAATCGGAATTGTTCGGCCATGAAAAGGGCGCGTTCACCGGTGCATTTGAACGCAAACTCGGCCGCTTTGTTGAAGCCGATGGCGGCACGATCTTCCTCGATGAAGTTGGCGAGATGCCGCTCGACGCGCAGGTCAAATTGCTCCGGGTGCTGCAATCGGGCGAAATTCAGCCGATCGGCGCGCGCCATACCCGCGAAGTCGATGTCCGCGTGATCGCGGCAACCAATAAAAAGCTGCTCGACGAGGTCGAAGCCGGACGCTTCCGCGAGGATCTCTATTACCGGCTCAACGTCGTCCAGGTCACGATCCCGCCGTTGCGTGAACGCACCGGAGACATACCGGCGCTTGCCCGGCATTTGCTCGCCCGAATTGCGCAGCAGCCGGGGTTACGGCCGATCGGCATCACGGACGATGCGCTGCAATTGCTCGTCAATTATGATTGGCCGGGCAATGTTCGCCAGCTCCAAAATGCGCTGTTTCGGGCGGCGGTGCTGTGTGAAGCCAATGCGCTTAATCGCACTGATTTCCCGCAAATCGCCGCGCTCAGCGCCAAGCGGGCGGCTGGGCCCAGCACGTCGGCGACACCGGCCAGTGGCGGCGTCACATTATTCCGCCCCGATGGCAATATGCGCGCGCTTGAGGAAATCGAAGCCGATGTCATCCGCCTCGCCATCGGCCATTACCGCGGCCGTATGACCGAAGTCGCGCGGCGGCTGGGGATCGGCCGATCGACGCTGTATCGCAAGCTGGGTGAGTTGGGCATCGACAACGCGGCGGCGTGAGGAATGGGCCAACATCTTGACAAAGTTACCCTGAATTGCGATCTAGCCTTGAGAGGAGCAATCCAATGATGAAGTTCGAAGGCGTTCGCGACTGATCGTGGATTGTACGATCGCTACGGAACATGCGGTCGCTGCCCACCACATTATCACCTGCATTACGCCACCAAGCACGCCTTGGTGGCTCGTTTTGCCGAGCGCGGTATCCGCTCTCCTTGGCATTTTCGCGTTGACCGTAGCGATTGCCAGCCTTCACGCCTCCCGTAAGATAGCAAGGGACAAATCCACCCTTGATCTGATCGAAAAGCGAGAATCGACGGAACATTATCGCAAAATCAATCGCACCTTCTCCATTCTACGTCAAAGCACGGGCTTTCTTCATCTCACCGGCAACGTAGAAAAAAACATTTCTTTACCTGGACGTAACAATCGAGACGATCGTCAAGACGTCATTGACTACCTCAATCACTATGAGCTCGTGGCCATCGGAATCGAACGTAAGCTGCTAAATGGCGAAACGTATAGAGAATGGATGAAAACGGCCTTTGTACGCGACTGGAACGCGGCCGCAGACTGGGTTCAGGAAGAGCGATGGGAATTGATCGGCGATTGTTGGCATTATCACGAGACGGTGCTCGCCGCCTATCAGGCGATCGCATGTAGTTGGTCGAGTGACGCGCGCAACCTCGACCGAAATTCGGGGCGACCGTCGAAAACCGCGATATTGGTTGCGCCAGTATCACTGAACGACGAAATGATCGTCTTTCTTCCGTCGGATGATGCCTGACCAGAAGCCATGGCTACCGCCCCACCAGCGCCTGATCCTTGCACCCGCGCCACACCCTTAGCGCCTGCACCGTTTCCGCCGCATCGTGCACGCGCAGCAATTGCACCCCGGCTTCCGCCCCCTTCAGCGCCAGTGCCAGCGACCCGCCCAGCCGTTCGCCGACCGGGGCTTCGTTCGACAGCGCGCCGATCATCCGTTTGCGGCTAGCGCCCAGCATGATCGGGCAGCCCAGCCCATGAAACATGGCGAGCCCGTTCAGCAGCGCCAGATTTTCCGCCAGCCCTTTGCCAAAGCCAATGCCGGGATCGGCGATAATCCGCGCGCGATCGACGCCCGCTGCCACCACCGCCGCGATCCGCGCCTCTAACCAGTCGAACACCTCGACCAGCACGTCCCCATAACCGCTGCCGCCATGCGGCCCCTTTGCCGGGTCTGGCGAATGCATCAGGATGACCGGGCAATCGGCCTTCGCCACCACCTCCAGCGCGCGATCATCCCAGAGCAGCGCCGACACATCGTTGATGAGATGGGCGCCTGCCGCCAGGCCAGCCTCCATCACCGCCGCCTTGCGCGTAT
>JAIERC010000063.1 GCA_019747165.1 Sphingomonas sp.
CCCAAAAACCGGTGTTTAATACCGATCGAATCGCGGCCTGATAGACAAAGCGTCACGGATTTGCCAACAGCATTTTGTGTCTCCGGATCGACATGGTCCAAAGCACTAAGGTGCCAGAACAGCGTTGTCCCGCCTCCCCGCCTCGCCTTCGTCCGCACCGTCCAGCGATCGGCACGCGCTACGGATTGCGCTTTACGAGCCAGAGATCGCCGGCAATGTCGGCGCAATCCTGCGCACAGCAGCCTGCTTTGATATCCCCGTCGACCTGATCGAGCCGCTGGGTTTTGCGTTTTCGGATCGCTCGCTGGCGCGGGCTGGTATGGATTATGCCGCCACCGCGGTCATTAAGCGTCATGTCGATTGGACTGCGTTCACCGCAGCGGTAACCGGGCGCATCGTCCTGTTCACTACCAAAGGCGCAGCACGATTACCCGCAACGCGCTTCATGCCGGGCGACATCTTGTTGTTTGGTGCGGAAAGTGCCGGCGTTCCAGACTTTGTCCACGACCGTGCCGATGTTCGGGTGCGGATTCCCTTGCGGCCGGGGCTTCGCTCGCTCAACATTGGTGCCTCGGCAGCGATCGGCATGGCAGAGGCGCTGCGCCAGCTTGATGCATGGCCGTCAAGCGAGGGGGAATGAAATGGACCGATTTTCGGGAAAACGGATGAACGGCGTGGCCTTCACCGATTGCTCGTTAGCGGAGGCGCAGTTCGATGACGTCAATCTGGCCGCTGCGCGATTTGTGAATGTGAATCTGTCCGGTGCGCGGCTGGAGAATGTCAATCTATCGGGGTTGACGATCGATAATGCCAACATCAAGGGGATGCGCATCTTTGGCTATGACGTTGAGGCCTGGATCCGTGAGCAGCTCGCCAAGGACGGCTGCCACATCGATTGAGACGCACGCTCGAACACGGTTTTGCAACGAAATTAGGTGACGTAATGGCCCCGCTCGACGAACAGCAATCCACCGCCCGCTCCTGGTTCGAACATCTCCGCGACCTGATCTGCGCCGAATTTGTCGCGATTGAGCGCGAAGCGGGATCGGATGCCGATTTCGAGTATCTCAGCTGGGATCGGACTGACCCTTCTGGCGAGCCTGGCGGCGGCGGTGTGCGCGGCGTGATGAAGGGCAAGGTGTTCGAAAAGGTGGGCGTCAACGTCTCCACCGTTGGCGGCACGTTCGAGGGCGAATTCGCCAAATCGATCCACGGCGCAGCCGAAGACCCGGGCTTTTTCGCCACCGGCATCAGCCTGGTCGCGCATATGGCCAATCCGCATGTCCCTGCGGTGCATATGAACACGCGATTCCTGGTCACGACCAAGCGCTGGTTCGGCGGTGGGGCGGATTTGAACCCGCCAATCCCCTATGACGAGGACACCGCCGATTTTCACGCGACGCTAAAGGCGCATTGCGACCCCCATGGCGCGGATTACTATGACCGGTTCAAGAAATGGGCCGATGACTATTTCTATATCCCGCATCGCCAATGCCATCGCGGCGTGGGCGGCATTTTTGCCGATCATCTTGAGGGCGATTTCGATGCGAACCTTGAATTCATCAAGGATATCGGGCGCGCCTTTCTTGACAGCTATCCCCGAATCGTCCGGCGGCGGATGCATAGCCCTTTCACGGAGGCTGATATGGCGCAAATGCTCACCTGGCGTGGGCGCTATGCCGAATTCAATCTGGTCTATGATCGCGGCACGCTGTTCGGGTTGAAGACCGGGGGCAATATCGATGCGATTCTGATGAGCCTGCCGCCGCTTGCCACCTGGGCCTGACGGCGGGCGGGCGAGTATGGCCATGATCCCGGTCGCCCCGGGTGAGATCGCCACGATTGTTACCACGCTGGAGCACCGCCAGCGCCCACGCCCGGCCCCCTTGCCCGAAACCCCGCTTCGGCTGGTGCGCTGGCACACGCCCGATCTCGATCACTATCGAGCGCTGTTTCGCCGCGTCGGCGCGCCCTGGTTGTGGTATTCGCGGTTGGCGATGCGAGACAGCGCGCTTGCCGCGGTGATCCACCGCGAACAGACCCAGGTGCATGCGGTGATCGATCGCGCAGGCATCGAGGTTGGGTTGCTCGAATTCACGCATCCCGCTCCCGATTGGTGTTCGCTCGACTATTTTGGCCTGGTGCATGAGCTGACCGGGAAGGCGCATGGCCGCTGGCTGATGGCGATCGGCCTTGCCATGATGTGGCGACCGGCGGTGACTTTCGTCCGGGTCAATACCTGTACGCTCGATCACCCGAGCGCCCTCGGCTTTTACCGCTCCGCAGGATTTGTTCCAGTCAGCCAGGCGATCGAGACCTTCCCCGACCCCCGTCTGCTGGGCCTGATCGAGTGCTCAGCCGCGCCTCATGTCCCGCTATTCGCCGCCAGTTGACGGTAGACCGCGATCCGCATCAGGATCGTGGCGAGCGCGACGATGGAAGCAAGCGCCGCCGCGAGCGAATCGACGATTGTGACCATGACGGGATTCACTGCCCCCGCAGCCCGCATTGCACTATCGATTGACTGAAACGGCGCCGGCAGGATCTGCCCGGCTAATAGCCCGAGCCCGGTCAGGCCAGCAAGCATCATGCCGTTGCGTCGTGTGAGCGCAATGCTGCGCATGATTGCCGACGTCGCCGTCAACGATTTTTCGCACACCAGTGCCGGCGCGATCAGCGATGTTCGACCCAGAATATAGAGGCCCGGCAGGACGAAAACGAAAATTCCCAACGATGCCGGCAACAGGATCAGCAGCGCGGCGAGCAGATAGCGCGGCAAAAGCCGCACGGCCCGATGCAGCGCGGCGCGCAGATCGACGCAGGCCGAATCAATCAAGAATGTGCAAATCGCCAACGCGCCGTAAAGCGACGCAAGCGACGCGACCAGAAACCAGCGCGCATTATCGACGATCCAATTGGCGAAAACCGCCGCATCGGCCTGAATCTGGGGATCGCTTGCCGCCGAATCGGGCCAAGGCGGTGCAGCCGGGACGAGCAGCAACAGCGTGAGCGTGGGCAGGAAGATGAAGAGACCGGCAACCGCCACCAACGCTTCCGTGTGGCGACGGAACAAGCTCCAGGCGTCGGCAAAGGCGCCCGGTACATTGATTTTCATGAGTGGCCAGTTGCTTCCTGCGTCCGGTCGCGCGCCGCTAGGAAAAGCTTGCCGACAAACGCCGCCTGCAGCACCGAAAATGCAGTGCCGACGGCGCCGACCGCGATCGACGTGACGATCGCTGCAAAGCTGCCTGCTGCATTGCCGCCAGCAACCAGCCCCAGCACCCCGCCAAACACGGTCTTCGCCGCGAGCGCCGCGACGCTGCTGACGATAATGTACAGCACCAAGACGCCGACGATCTTGAGCGCCAGGCCACGCGTCAATTGCCAGGACCGCGCCAGCGCCCCAAAGCCGCGCCGTTCATCAACCAGGGCCGGCAGCGCGAGCACGAAGCGGGCACTGATCCAAACAATGCCGACGACCCACAGCAGCGAATAGACGGCAATTGCCCAACCGATGCCGCTTGGCATACCCGACAAGGCCTGCGCGATCGCCGCCTGATCATTGGTGGCAAACACTTTCATGTCGGTGCCCGCCGCCGCGACCAGCCCAATCAGCGGCAAAAGCCCCAACAACACCAGTGCCAGCACGGCAAGCGACGTTAGCAGTGCCATCAGCACCTGTTCGGCGGCACTACGCGCGCCATCGCCAGCGGTCCTTGCGGCATCCACCGCCATTGCGATGATGGCCAACTCGCCAAAAATCGAAACTATCGCCAGCACCAGCCCGGCGACATTGATGCCAAGCTGCATGCCGGGATTATTTGCCCCCAACGGTGCAATGGCATCGTTAATCGACGCCGGCAGGAACAGCGCAGCGAGCGCGATCGGCGTCACGGCGGCAATATTGTCCCCGAGAAACTCGGTCGCGCGATCCCAAACCGTTCCCATATTGACCGAATTCAAGCTACCTACTCCCGCATAGCGCCATTGATCGCCGTTGTTAGACGATTGCGCATCCGCTTGCCAATCTTGGCAGCCAGCCACGGTGTTTTGACTCGCAAATCATCGGGGAGCGCGCCAGCGATCAGGGTCGGGCTTGCACGCTGCAACGTGCTGGCGCAGGGATTAGCGATGATCGATGGCGTGGAATGGCGGATCGAAAGTGAACCGGTCGACTATGCGGTCGCCGCCGCCGCCATGGCGGCCCGCGCCGCAGCGATTGCTGAAGGGTCAGCGCCCGAGCTGGTTTGGTTGCTGGAACACCCCCCCGTCTACACCGCCGGCACCAGTGCCAATCCTGCCGAATTGATCGACCCGCGCTTTCCCGTCCACGCCACGGGACGCGGTGGGCGCTATACCTATCACGGCCCCGGCCAGCGGATCGGCTATGTCATGCTTGATCTGGGCAAGCGCGGTCGTGATGTCCGCTGCTTTGTTCATGCCATGGAACATTGGGTGGTCGCGGCGCTGGCCCATCTTGATATCGCCGCGTTCACGGCACCGGGTCGGGTGGGCATCTGGACGATCGATGATAGTGCCGAAGCCAAGATTGGTGCCATCGGCGTGCGCGTGAAGCGATGGGTCACCCTCCACGGATTCGCAGTTAATATGCAGCCCGAATTAGGGCACTTTGATGGCATCATCCCCTGCGGCTTGCCGGATTTTGCGGTCACCAGTGCCAAAAAACTTGGAAAAACAGTTGATTTTTCGGTTCTTGATGCGGCATTAGCACTTGAATTCGCTCACTTTGTGCAAAGACTTTCTTTGCAATCGCAAAACGAGGCTTGA
>JAIERC010000053.1 GCA_019747165.1 Sphingomonas sp.
TGGTGCTGGTCGATTCGCGCCATGGGCTGAAAGATGTCGATCATGAGATCATGGAAATGCTCGACAAGGCGGCGGTGAGCTATCGCCTGGTGCTGACCAAGGCCGACAAGATCAAGCCGACCGAGCTGCTTCACGTCACCAATGCGACGGCGGCTGAAGCGCGCAAACGGCCCGCCGCGCATCCGGACATCATGGCGACCTCAAGCGAAGTCGGGTTCGGTATTGCGGAATTGCGGGCGGCGGTGATCGAGGCAATCAGCTAAATTTCTGGTGATCGGTTGGCCGCCAATTCAGGTGGCGGCGAACCGACAACAACCAATAGCTCGCCCTCAAGCGGCCGGATCGGCGTCGAGGTAAATCCACGCCTCGAAAATCCCCATAGGCGTCTCCACCCCAACAAGAGATCGCCGATACTGGCTGCCCTCGAAATCATCGAGCCGATCCCAATGGTTCGGGAGATCGGGCGAGATGAACAGATGAACCGATACCCGCGGGGCATCATCGCGCAGCACCAGGGCCGGAAATCCCAGCGCGGCTCCCCATCCCTTGTCCACCAGAATGCCCTTTACGGTGCCCGTCACCCATTCACCGCGCAGACCAGCAAGCTGGTGATGGTTGAGCTTCCCAGGCGCGAGCGAGCCATAAGTGGCAAGTCGATTGTCAGCGCTTGTCGACATATATTGCTGCCCAGTGATGAGTGGTGCCTGCCAGATGGGTTACAGAAGCGCGGCTGATGGACAAGGGTCTCGATCGCCAAGGCTTGGGCTCGATCACCGGGGCAGCACATGCCACCCCGGTGATGTCCACCTATCAACGCTGACGGAACTTCTTGGTCAGCCGCACGCCGAACTCGCTGCGGTCATTGCTGACGACAACGCCAACAAAGCCGCCCTGGTCGAGCCGACCCTGATCATAGACCTTGTTGAAGATGTTGCTGCCATAGACGCTGAACGCCAGATCGCGAGCTTCGTTTTCATATTTGATGTTGAAGCCGACCAGGCTGCGAGGATTAATGATCTCGCTGGTGCGCGCGACCGGCTGGCCGAATTGCTGGCCGCGATACGAATAATCGGCCTGCGCAGTGATCGACCCGCTGGACAGATCGAAGGTGTAAGCCGCCGTCACCGCACCGGTAAAATCGGGGCTGAGTGCAGTCGGTGCGCCGGCAACCGGGGTGCCGCCCGTCGGGAAAAAGGCCGGCGGCAGTGAATTCACCCGGGTGATCGTGCTGTCGAGATAGCCAAGCGATCCTTTCAGCTTGAACCCGCCGAATGTCACGGTCGTTTCCGCCTCGATCCCGCGTGCGCGGGCGTCCGCGGCGATGATCACCGTGTTGAACCCGTTGGCGTTGATGAACGAATAGGGCAGCCCGCGATCATTATAATCGGTGGTAAACGCGGAGAGCAGCACCACCCAGTTGGGCGTGATGCGGCCCTTATAGCCGATTTCATAGTTGGTCGCGGTCGTCTCGGGCGACGCATTGAAGGAGCTCGGGCCACCAAAGGGGCGCGGCGTAAAGCTACCCGGCTGGTAGCCAAGCTGGATCGTGCCATAGACCGAGTTGTTATCGTCCAGCTTGTAGGTGATGTTCCCCTGCGCCGTCACCTCGTCATATCTGGCGCTACGGGTAACGGGGCCAGCAAAGCTCGAGAACCGCGCCGTCGCGCGCTTGTCATCATTCGAATAGCGCACCCCCGCGCCGATCGAGAGCTTATCGGTGATGTTGTAGCTGCCATTGGCATAGGCAGCATAGCTGTTGGTACGCTGCTGGATCCGGTAATCGCTATTGCCGCCAAAAAAGAAGGCAGGGCGCGATTCGTTGCTGCCATTTTCATAGTAATAATAAAGGCCACTGACGAAGTTGAACGCACCGAATTCGCCGTTCAGCTGCAGTTCGGCCGACACCTGCTCGGCATCGCCCGTTTCCGGGAAGACCGACTGGCGCGAGATATTGTCGGTATCAGACAAGCCGCCGGTATATTTGGTCTGGCGATAGCTGGTGATCAGCTTGGTCGTGAGTTCCTCGCTCAACTTCAGCTCGGCGGTGACCGACGCGCCGAACAGATCGAGCGATGTCGTCTCCAGGCCGGGCACATCCGTGCCCGAATCATCGGGGCGGACCTGTGTTGCGGCGGTGAAGCCGGCAGCAACGGGATCATAAATATCGACGCGATAGGGTGATTGGCCGTCACGCGCGCGCACGAAATCGACCGAGGACAGGATCGAAAAATTGTCAGATGGCGTCCAATAAGCAGCGGCGCGACCGCTGAAATCATTTTGCTCACCAATCCGCGCGCTGGGATTGGCGATGTTGACTGCATCACCCACGCCTCCCCGGCTCTGGTAGCTGCCGTTGAGCGACACCGCCAAGGTCGGCGAGATCCGGGTGTCCGCATAAAAGCTGCCGTTGATCCGCCTGCGCGACCCGACCTGCACATCGGCCTCAATCGATTCGTCGGTGCCTGGCTTGCGGGTGATGATGTTGACCGCGCCGCCCAATGTGTTGCGGCCATAGAGCGTGCCCTGCGGCCCGCGCAGCACTTCGATTCGCTCAATATTCTGCAGCGACAGGTTCGAACCAAGCTGACGACCGAGATAAACGCCGTCCAGATAAACGCCGACGCCCGGATCGGTCGTGATCAAATGGTCCTGCAAGCCGATGGCGCGGATGAAAACCGCCGCCTGCGCCGTGTTGCCAACGCCGTACCGGCTGATCGTCAGGTTGGGAACATATTTGCCAACATCTTCCAGATTGCGCGCATTCAGCGACTTAAGCGTCTCACCACCAAAGGCGCTGATCGCGACTGGCGCATCGATAATGCTTTCCTCACGCTTGCGGGCAGTAACAACGATGTCGATGCCCGATTCCGAAGCAGCCTCAGCCTTTGGGGCAGCTTTCGTGTCGGTGCTTTGGGCCGCCGCCG
The DNA here is from genome assembly GCA_019747165.1 of Sphingomonas sp. Lineage (GTDB taxonomy): Bacteria > Pseudomonadota > Alphaproteobacteria > Sphingomonadales > Sphingomonadaceae > Sphingomonas. Next base: position 2,925 of record JAIERC010000053.1, read on the forward strand.
GGCTTGCAGCGAGCAGAGTCGCAACGGCAATGGCAGAAGCGCCGCTTAGTTGGCCAAGCGTTACATGGACCAGCCCCCCGGCTAGGCGCTTCATACCGGCAGTCATTCGCTTCATCATTATTTCCCCGAATTTGCCCGGTACGACCGGGCGGTTGGTCAAAAAAAACAGGCATATAACGGGGTCGCTGGCCGGAACCGCGCTGCTGCAAACCGCCCCTGCCGACTGCGACCGTCATTCGCGCCATGGGACAAGTTTCATACATATGTTACGCTGCGGCAACGATATTGTATTGGTTGCGTCACAAACTCAGACGGTGTTGCAGCCCCGCCTCAGGTGAGAGAATAGGGCACCAATATCGCTCGAAAAGAGCACGAAATATGGGCCAGGCAAATCGTCCCGCACCTCTTGGTTGATTGGCAAGCCCGGCTCGCTTGTCGGCCCTCCCCTGTTGCGCCGATTTGTGCAAAGGGCATGGATGGCTGTAGCGGTGATTACGCTGCACGCTTCGCTAGGGTCGAACGAGCAGTGGTGAAATCAGACGAACGCCGGGACGCCTTGCTCGACAAGCTGGCAGATTTCGTTCTCGCCGAAGGCTTGTCTGCCGCAAGCCTGCGACCGATGGCGCAAGCCGCCGGCATCAGCGACAGGATGCTGCTCTATTACTTCAAAGACAAAACGGCCGTAATGGCCGCCACGCTGGAACGCATTGCGCAGCGGATGATGGTGCTGATGGATTCCGGCACAGCCCGCGGCAAGCTCGATCGTGCGGCGCTGCAAGCACATTTGCTGGACTTGGTGCTGGCCGATGCTTTCTGGCCCTATATGCGCATATGGCTGGAAGTGGCGAGCATGGCGGCGCGCAATGACTCGCTCTATCGGCCAGTCGCCGAGCAGATCGGCCGCGCGTTTCTGTCCTGGGGCATCGCCCAGCTGGACGGGCCCACGCCTGAGGCCCGCGAAGCCGATGCTGCCCGCATCTTGGTGACGATCGAAGGCATGGTGATGGTCAAGAGTTTCGGCCTCGACGCAATCTGCCTGAAGGCGCTGTAGTGCCGCACTCCCGGTTGCCGCAGCGCTGACCGACCGCTATTCCGGGCAAATGCTCAAACTCATCATCGGCAACAAAGCCTATTCATCCTGGTCGCTGCGCGGCTGGCTGGCCTGCAAGCAATCCGGGCTGCCGTTCGACGAAGTCGTCGTGCCACTGTTCGACGCTGACTGGCCGACGCGGCGCGCAGCACCCGATATCGCCCCGTCGGGCGGCAAGGTGCCGATCCTATGGGATGGCGATGCCGTGGTTTGGGACAGCCTGGCCATCATCGATTATCTCGATGCAAAAACCGGTGGAACGAAATTCTGGCCCACCGACTCCGCCGCGCGCGGCTTTGCCCGGTCCTTGGCTGCTGAAATGCATGCCGGCTTCACCGCGCTGCGCAGCCGCCATGGCATGAACGTTCGCCAGATTTTTGAACCGGAAGCACTCCATGCTGATGTGGCGGTCGAACTGGAGCGGCTTTTCGAACTCTGGGCGCAGGCGCGTGCCCGTTTCGGCGGCGACCAGCCCTATTTGTTTGGCGCATTCAGTGCCGTCGACATCATGTTCGCGCCGGTTTGCACACGTATCACCACCTATAGCTTGCCAACCCCGCGCTTCGCCCAGGCTTATGTCGATGCAGTGATTGGCAATCGCTGGATGCAGGACTGGATTGCCGCCGCGCAGGACGAAGAATGGGTGATCGACAAATATGAACGGCCAGCCAAGGGCTGATCGGCTAGAGCGTGATGACGTTAGGTCGCTTCAACGTTATCCCCGTTCGGGCTGAGCCCTTCGACTGCCTGCCAAGGCAGGCGCTCAGGACTGGCTTCAGCCTGAAGGGCTGAAG
>JAIERC010000201.1 GCA_019747165.1 Sphingomonas sp.
GCGTGGTCGGCGAACAACCGCTGATCGAGCCAGGCGCGAGCTTCGATTATGTCTCGGGCTGCCCGCTATCGACCCCCGCGGGATCGATGCAGGGCAGCTATCACATGATGGGCAGTGACGGATCGAGCTTCGACGTCGATATCCCAAAATTTGCCCTGATCGCTCCGGCGGTGATGGGATGAAGCGGACGCATTTGCCGCTGAACGGCTTGCGGGTGCTTGATGCCGCGGCCCGGCATTTGAGCTTCACCCGCGCCGCCGATGAACTGGCGGTGACGCCGGCGGCGGTTGGGCAACAGATTCGCGCGCTTGAAGATACGCTGGGCACTGTGTTGTTCCGCCGCACGACCAAGGGGCTGGAGTTGACCCCGGAGGGCCAGGCAGGACTGGCAGCGCTGCGGCAGGGTTTTCTAGAATTCGAAGAAGCCGTGCGCGCGATGCAGGCGGGGCAGACCTCCAAATCGCTGACCATTGCCGCCCCCCGCGACTTGTCGGAAAAATGGCTGCTTCCGCGCCTTGCCGAAATCGCACGCGGCGATGGCGAGCTGCGCTTCGTGCTGGTCAATGCCGATGAATTGATCGATTTTACCGAGGCCAATCTCGATCTAGCGATCCGTTGGGGCGAAGGGCCGGGCGAGCATGAGGGCGAGGCGCTCGAATCCGACGGAATGGTAACGATCCAGCGCCCCGGTGGTGGGGCGGACACCCGGATTTCCTGGCCGGGCTGCCTCAACGATCCGGCAGTCTCGCTGGTGCGCGTTGGCGATGCCGGCCTCGCCATTGATGCCGCCGCACAGGGGCTGGGGCGGGCGACCGTGCCCGAACTGGTTGCGCGCGCTGATATCGCATCGGGCCGGGTCGAGCTGATCGGCGATCCCAAACCCTATGCGCTGGGCTATTGGCTGGTCGCGCCGCTGCCGCAATGGCGCCAGAAAAAGGTAAAGGAACTCGTCGAGGCGCTGGCGGGGTGAGCGACCTGCCGGTTATTGAGGGCAAGCGCGTGCGGCTGCGGCCACTGCGGATTTATGATGCCCCAGCGTTGCACGCGATTTACGGTGATGCCTCTGCAATGACCTGGTGGACGCACGCGGCCTTGGAACGGCTCGAAGATACTGAGGCGAAGCTCGTCGATAATCTGTCGCGCAATGATTGGCGGGCCTGGGCGATCACGCTCGCCACGGACGATACAGCAATTGGCACGGTCGCGGCGCATGAGGAGCGGCAGGGCCGTGTCGCCGAGATTGGCTATTCGCTGGTCCGTGCCCATTGGGGCACTGGCCTAGCCCGCGAGGCTGTCAGCATGCTGCTCGATTATCTTTTCGAGGTTGAGGGTTATCGCCGAATCTTTGCCGATACTGATCCCGACAATGCCGCGTCCAACGGCCTGCTGACTCGGTTGGGTTTCAAGCTTGAAGGTCGGCTGCGTGCGCACTGGGAAACCCACATCGGCGTGCGCGACAGCTTTATCTGGGGTCTGTTGAAGAGCGAATGGGGGGCGCCCCTGTAACGATTGCGGCGGGAAGCGCGAATGGCTGGCAATATTTTTGCCAAAAGGGGCCTTCGTCATGACCAATCGTCTTCCCGTTCCCAGCGATGCCGCTGCTACCGCCGTGCTGCGCTGGTCGCTCGTATTGATCTTCCTGCTGTTCGGCACCGCCAAGTTCGCGGCCTATGAAGCCGAAGGCGTTGCCAAGATTGCCAGCCATTATCCGCTGTTTTCGTGGATGTATCCGCTTTGGGGTGAACGCGTGGCGAGCAATGTCATCGGCGTGATCGAATTGTCGACGGCGGCTGCGCTGGCGATTGGGGCTTGGTCTGCCCGCGTCAGCCTGCTCGGCGGGCTGATGGGCATGTGCACCTTCCTGATCACGCTGAGCTTCCTGCTTGGTGCGCCCGTTTGGGAGCCTGGCTATGGCGCGCCGTTCATCGGCGGGCTTGCGCAGTTCCTGCTGAAGGATGCTGGGTTGCTAGCAGGTTGCTTTGCGATTGCGGTGGCGTCGGCGCGCAAGGCGGGATTCGCCCAGGGTTGAGCACTTCGGGCTTTTCTGCCCTGCTACCCCATTCGGCCCCGGATCAGGTCCGGGGGAAGTCGAAGCCCAGGTGATCCGTTTGTCCTGAGTAGCCCCTTCGACTGCCTGCCAAGGCAGGCGCTCAGGACAGGCATTGAGGTTGTCGAAATGGCGTATCGAAGGACGGCGCACGGGGCAGGTCCTTCGATAAGTGGCAGGTGAAACATGCCCCCGGCATGTTCCAGGATCGTCGGGAAGACGATCCGACCTGCCACTCCTCGACAGCCCCTACTCAGGGCAAACGGAACTGTGATACTAATTTAAGGCACGATGCTTTAAAGGCTCACCTGCCGCGGTTGATCGGTTGCCGTGTAAGGTCGACCATCTCGAAAACTTCGTCGGCTTCTTTACGGGGGAGCCGGCTACCCGAGAAAACTCTCGTCTGCGAAGTCAGTGTGTAGCGTTCAAGCCGCTGAATGCCGCCCGACTCGGTTGCATTAGCGGTTCGAGCGTAGCGCCGTGATTGGACCGACGCGACCACCCGTGTTGACCAATCCCCCGCATAAACCGGGCTCTGCCTGATGACATCGACATCGGAAACGCTGCCATCGGGCCGGATCGAAAAAGCGACATCAATCCATTGACGGTCGAGATTCTGGGTCGCGATGAGGTCTTCGGCTCTCTGGCAGCTGATCACTGACGGGTTTTCCAGGCATTGAATAGCTCGCTCTCTGGGGGATTCGATCATCTTGTTCGCTCTGATCGGCGTGCTGCTGATCAAGATCGGAGGAAGTCGTTGATCGCTGGGAAGCGTTGCGTACAGGGCGGCGACCGCGCCCGTTTCGCCCATTTCTTCAGCGATCTTCGCCAAAAACAGCCGGGCGGGGAAATCAAATACTCGGTAGTCCGCGTTGCTCGAGCCGATCAATGGGGCAAGTATGTTGCGGATTTGCCTTTGTTCATCCTTGCCGATCTTGCCCGGCGCGGTGAACGCGATGAACTTCGCAAATTTGATCCGCGCCCGGGCGGCAATATCGGGATGCGGCGCTTGCTCACTGCGCTCGATCAGACTGGTATACAGGTTACGCGCCGCATCCCAATTATTCTGATGGCCATAGACGGCCGCCAGTTCGAGGCCGGCGTTCAGGGTACGTGGATCATCGGTTGGCAGATTGGACTGCAAGACATAATATGCCCTGACGGATTCGGATTGGGCGAAAGTGAAATTCCCCAGGTGCGTATCGACGAGGCTTAGCCCCTGCCATAACTTCGAAACCGGTATGGGATAGGCGCGGGTCTGGCTGCGGGTGCGCGCCAGCGACCTATTGATCGTCTCGCGGGCGGCACGGTAATCGCCTTCGATAAACTGCTGACTGGCGAGTGCCAGCGCAGCATCGGCGTCTTCGTTTGGAGGGCATTTTCGCGCAATGCAATCAGCCAGCCTTTTCTGGCGATCATCGCTTCTAGCCTCCACGATCAAATCAGGTTGATCAAGTCCCGCAGTCTGGGGAGCCTCGACAACAGGCGACAGCATCAACAGCACAGACAGCATTGATCGCTCTCCAAATCATTAGCCAAGCTACTAACATTTACTTGGCATGCGTCCAGATAATCAATGGCTTATCGTAGGGGGATAGCCTCTAGAAATGTGAGAATCGAGCGTCAGTCACGCGTCGATCGCGTCCTCGTCGATCCGCGCAGCATTTTCCTGAATGAAGGCGAAGCGGTGGGCAGGATTGTTGCCCATCAGCCGGTCGACCAGGTCCTTCACGCCCGCGCGCTCCTCATATTCCTGGGGCAGGGTGATGCGGATCATCTGGCGGGTCTTGGGGTCCATCGTCGTTTCGCGCAGCTGCATCGGGTTCATCTCACCGAGCCCCTTGAAGCGCGAAACATCGACATTCTTGCCTTTGAACGGCCCGGCCTCAATTTTAGCGCGGTGGGCGTCGTCCATCGCGTAGAGCGATTTCGCGCCGACGGTCAGCCGGTAGAGCGGGGGCTGGGCGAGGTAGAGGTGCCCACGCCGGACAAGGTCGGGCATTTCCTGGAAGAAGAACGTCATCAGCAAGGTCGCGATATGCGCACCGTCGACATCGGCGTCGGTCATGATGACGATGCGTTCGTAGCGCAGATTATCGGGGATGCAGTCCTTGCGCGTGCCGCAGCCGAGCGCCTGGATCAGATCGGCGATTTCGGAATTGGCCCCGATCTTGGCGGCGGTGGCCGACGCCACGTTCAATATCTTGCCGCGGATCGGCAGGATCGCCTGGGTTTTGCGGTCGCGCGCTTGCTTGGCCGAGCCGCCCGCGCTGTCGCCCTCGACGATAAAGATCTCCGTGCCCTTGGGGTCGTCTGACGAGCAATCGGTCAACTTGCCAGGGAGTCTGAGCTTACGGGCTGAAGTGGCGGTTTTGCGCTTCACTTCGCGCTCGGCCTTGCGTGCAAGCCGCTCGTCCATCCGCTCCAGCACATAAGCGAGCAGCGCCTTGCCGCGTTCGGTATTGTTGCTCAGGAAATGGTCGAAATGGTCGCGCACCGCCTTCTCGACCAAAATCGCGGCATCTGGCGACGTCAGCCGGTCCTTGGTCTGGCTCTGGAATTGCGGGTCGCGAATGAACACTGACAGCATCAGCTCGCTGCCGGTCATGATATCCTCGGCGGTGATGTCCTTGGCCTTTTTCTGGCTGACCATCTCGCCATAGCCGCGAATGCCCTTCACCAGCGCGGCGCGTAAGCCCGCCTCGTGCGTGCCGCCATCGGGGGTGGGGATGGTGTTGCAATACCAGCTATAGCTGCCGTCGCTCCA
>JAIERC010000262.1 GCA_019747165.1 Sphingomonas sp.
CCCCTTGCCGTGGCTTTGCGGTCCGGCCTATGGCGGTCGGCATGACGGGGCAAGCACCGAGTGCGGAGGAGATTGAACGGTTGGCGCGCGATGTGCTCGCCCGGCTGCCGGATCCGTTCGCCGCCCACCTTGCCGATATCGTCCTGATCGTTGAGGAATTCGCCGATGAAGAAACGCTCGCCGAGCTTGAAATTGATGATCCTTTTGGCCTGACCGGGCTGTATCATGGCCAGCCCTTGGGGCAGAAAAGCAGCATGCAATCGGGCGCGCTGCCTGATCGCATTCATCTCTATCGCCGCCCGATCCTGGATGAATGGTGCGATACCGGTGTCGATCTCAAGGCACTGATCACCCATGTCGTGGTGCATGAGGTTGGCCATCATTTCGGCCTTTCCGACGCAGACATGCACGCGCTCGAACATGATGGGGACCATCAGGCTTGAGCGGTCTGGCATTCGATCAGGTCGCCTGCACGCGGGGCGGGCGATTGCTCTTCGAGGCTGTCTCGTTCGCGCTTGATGGCGGCGGTGCGCTGATCGTCAGCGGGCCAAATGGTGTCGGTAAATCGAGCCTGATCCGAATCGCCGCAGGGTTGCTCACGCCATCAGCGGGGACGGTGACCGGCAGCGTGGCGCGCGCTTATCTGGCCGAGGCGCATGCGCTCGATCCGGAGCGGACGCTGGCCGATGCGCTGTTATTCTGGGCGCGGATTGATGGCGCGGAACGGGCGGAGGTTGCCGCCGCCCTCGCGGAAATCGGGCTTAGCCATATTGCCGATGTGCCAGTGCGGCTGTTGTCGACCGGGCAGCGGCGACGCGCGGCGCTGGCCCCGCTGATCGCCGGGGGCGCGCCCGTCTGGCTGCTCGACGAGCCAGCGAGCGGGTTGGACGTGGCATCCGTGGCGCGCCTGGGTGACATTATCGCCGCGCACCGCGCGCGCGGTGGCGCCGTGGTTGTCGCGACCCATCAGCCGATCCTGTTGCCCGGTGCGCAAGAGATCATGTTGGCGGGCGTGACGGTATGATGCTGTCGCTGATCCTGCGCGATGTGCGCCGCGCCTGGAGCGGCGGTGGCGCCGTGTTGCCGGTCGCTTTTTTCCTGCTGGCCTGCATCCTCTTCCCGTTCGGAATCGGGCCAGACCGGGTGCTGCTGGCACGGATTGGCGGCGGCGTGATCTGGGCGGCGGCATTGCTGGCGGCGCTGTTGCCGGTCGAACGGCTGGTTTCGCCCGATGCCGATGCCGGCGTGCTTGATCAGATTGCGGTGCGTGGGTGTTCGATGGTCGAATTGGCGGGGGCCAAGATCGTCGCGCACTGGCTGAGTTTCGGCCCCCCACTGATGCTGGCGGCGGTGATCGCGGCGGGCTTGCTCGGCATTGATGCGGCAACGCTGGGCGCGATCGAGCTTGGATTGCTGATTGGCACCCCCGGCCTTGCTGCGCTTGCAGTGGCGACATCGGCGCTGGTCGCCGGTTTACGGGGGGCGAGTTCGGTCGCCGGGCTGGTGATGCTGCCGCTCGCCGTGCCGCTGCTGATCTTCGGTGCGGGATCGATCGAGGGCGGGGCAGGGGCCATCAAATTGCTCGGCGCGGTGACCTTGCTGCTGGTGGCGGGGGCACCGTTTCTGGCGGCGGCGGCGATCAGGGTAGGGCGGGAGTGAAGCGACGTCAGGCGAAGGGCGCGAACGGGTACCTCAACTAACCTGACCCCCGTTAATGCCGATGGTTCATTCATTCAGCGCTTGATTGCGTCTCACGGCCCGTTAGATTGGTACCTATCGTCACTATCAGGAATAAACCAACATGGTCAGGTGTCTGCTTCCCATCGCCCTCGCTGCAACAGTCGTGGCTATCCCTGCCTCTGCCCAGACGGCGTCCCCCATGCCGGTGGGCAATGCTGCTGCGGGCGCCAAGGTTTTTGTCCAATGCAAGACGTGCCATGTGACCGATAAGGGCGTGAACCGGATCGGGCCGTCGCTGGCGGGAGTCGTTGGCCGCAAATCTGGGATTGTGCCGGGCTACAAATACTCGGCAGCAAATTTGAAGAGCGGCGTGGTTTGGACTGCGCCAACGCTTTTCAAATATCTCGAAGCGCCGATGAAGTTCATGCCGGGCACCAAGATGACCTTTGCCGGCCTGAAGAAGCCGCAGGACCGTGCGGACGTGATCGCTTTTCTGAAGACCAAGTCCTAATTGCGGCGTCGATGCGGTAAAGTTCGGAACTAAGCCTTACTTTACCGCGTCCACCGCGCAAAGATCGCGGTAGGCAGCAACAGCCCGCGTGCTTCCTCGCGCACCGCCATCTCGCCGACCTCCACCGTGCCGCCCAGATCGGCCATTGCCTGGCGGAGGAGCTCGCCGATCGCCAGCGCCGACATGCGCACCGCGTAAACCGTCAGCACCAGGAATTTGCTGTCGGCATCCATCAGCACTCGGCAATCAGCGATGAGTGCGGGCAGATTTTCTTCCAGCCGCCAGATTTCACCCGTGGGCCCGCGCCCGAATTTGGGGGGATCGAGGACGATACCGTCATAACGCTTGCCACGCCGCCCTTCGCGCGCGGTGAATTTGGCAGCGTCGTCAACCATCCAGCGGATCGGGCGATCGGCCATGTCGGAAAGAAAGGCATTGGCCTTGCCCGCTTCAACCGATTTTTTCGACGCATCGACATGCGTCATCCGGGCACCCTTCGCTGCCAAGGCAAGCGTGCCGACCCCGGTGTAGCCGAACAGATTCAGGACCTCGTCACCCTCCGCAACGCGATCCCGCATCCAGGCCCATTGCGGAGCCATATCGGGGAAGAAGGCGAGATGGCGGAAGGGGGTGTTCTGGGCGAGGAAGAGCAGCTCCTCCCAGCGGACATGCCAGCCGCCGCGCGGGACGTCCTTGGACAGATGCCAGCGCCCGCCGCCCTCTTCATCGGATGCACCAATAAAGTCGCCATCGGCCTCCCAATGGTCCGATGCGGGTGCCCACATCGCTTGCGGTTCGGGGCGAATGAAGCGGAAGCGACCATAGCGCTCCAGCTTGCGGCCATCGCCGCTGTCGATCAGGCCGTAGTCCGCCCAGGGCTCGCCGATCAGGGTGAGCAGCGTCACCGCGGTGTTGCCCGTGCAGCGATGTATGCGGTTACGTCAGCGAAATTGGTTGGCAGGCTGGCAAATCGTTCCTCGCGATCATACAGGTTGCCGATCCGGGCTGGCAAAGCGGGCCGCAAACCCGTAGCCCGCTCGACGGCATCGCCAAACTTGGCCGGGTGCGCCGTGGCGAGCGTCACCACCGGCACATCGCCAAGATCGGCGCGGCGCGCGGCGGCCAGACCGATCGCGCTATGCGGATCAATCATCTGCCCCGCTTCACTATGCGCCCAGCGCATGGCCAGTGCCATATCATCCATGCCAATCCGGTCGCTGCTGAACAGCGCCGCCGCGCCTTGGCGCTGTGCATCGGTGAGCTGCATGGCCTTGCTGCTCTCAAACCCCCGCATCTGGGCGGCAAGCGCTGGGCCATCGCGCCCGCCAAGATCGAACAACAGGCGTTCGAAATTGCTGCTGACCTGAATGTCCATGGATGGGCTAGGCGTCGGCACCACCGTCCCCTGGCTATAGTCCCCGATACTGAGCGCGCGGTGGAGAATGTCATTGACGTTGGTGGCGACGATCAGCTTGGCGATCGGCAGGCCCATTTTGGCAGCGGCATAGCCGGCAAAGACATCGCCGAAATTGCCCGTCGGGACTGAAAAAGCGATCGGACGCTCGGGCGCGCCCAATCGGACAGCGGCGTAAAAATAATAGACGATCTGCGCCATCAGCCGCGCCCAGTTGATCGAGTTCACCGCCGACAGGGCGAAGCGCCCGGAAAAATCAACGTCGTTGAACATCGCCTTCACCAACGCCTGCGCGTCGTCGAAGCTCGCGCCCTCCAGCGCGATATTGTGGATATTGGGCGCAAGCACCGTCGTCATCTGGCGGCGCTGAACATCGGAAACGCGGCCCTTGGGATGGAGCATGAAAACCTCGACGCCCATCCGCCCGGCCAGCGCATCAATCGCCGCCGATCCGGTATCGCCGCTGGTCGCGCCAATCACCGTCAACTGCTTGTCCGTGCCGGCCAGGAACCGTTCGAACAACAGCCCGACCAGCTGGAGCGCGACATCCTTGAAAGCAAGCGTCGGCCCATGGAAAAGTTCAAGCAGCCAGTGGCGTTGATCAAGCTGGACCAGCGGCGTGACGGCGGCATGGGCGAAGCGGCCATAGGCCTGCGTGCACAAGGCCTTCAGGTCGTTCCGGGTCATTGTGTCGCCAATGAACGGCGCCATCACCGCGACGGCGGTATCGACATAGGAAAGCCCGCGCAGCCCAGCGATTTCGTCGGCGGCTAACCGCGGCCACGCCTCGGGCAAATAGAGACCGCCATCGCTGGCGAGACCGGCCAGCGTGACCTGTTCGAAATCGAGGATGGGGGCCGTTCCCCTGGTGCTGATATAGCGCATGGCCAAGCGCGTTAACCGGGCGTGCCCTGCGGCACAAGCATCGCTCAGGCGGCGGGACCGTCGTCGCGCCAGCGTCGGCGCAGTGCGAGGGCGTAAATTGCCAGCGCGATTCCGGCGAACAAGAACCACTGGACACCATAAGCGAGATGGTTGTTGGGGATCGACTCAACGCTCGGGCGCGGCGCGCGGATCAACCCGGCAGGCGGCGTGTCGGCAACGATCATCAGCGTATCGGTAGTCTTACCGAATATGTTGGCGATCAGGCTGCGATGGGCGGGCAACAAGGCGATCGTGCCGGTCACGATGCCGCCCTTCCATATCGGCTTGTAATTGGGGT
>JAIERC010000164.1 GCA_019747165.1 Sphingomonas sp.
TTTCGTCGCAACTCGATTCAATACCCAGGATCAGCGCCATGGCTTCCCTCTAGCCGCAACCGGCGCTAGCACCAACTTTGATGACAATGCTCGCTCCCAAACTCCGCCTTGGCACGCGCGGTTCGCCGCTTGCCCTCACCCAGGCCCGCATGGTGCGCGATGCGCTGATGATCACCCATGGCCTTGCCGAGGCCGATGTCGAGATTGTCGTGATCAAGACAACGGGCGATCAGGTGCAGGACCGTGCGCTGGCCGAAATTGGCGGCAAGGCCTTGTGGACCAAGGAATTGGACCGCGCGATCCTTGGCGGAGAGATTGATCTCGCGGTCCACTCGATGAAGGACGTCGAAACAATCCGGCCAGGGGGGATCGTAATCAGTGCGATGCTGCCGCGCGCTGATGTCCGTGATCGACTGATCGGACCGGATAGTATCGATGCGCTGCCACACGGCGCCACGATCGGCACTAGCTCACCCCGGCGACAGGCCCAATTGCTGCGGTTACGGCCCGATCTGAAGATCGTGCTGCTGCGCGGCAATGTTGATACCCGCCTAGCCAAGGTCGCATCGGGCGAAATTGACGCGACCCTTCTCGCCGCCGCTGGCCTTGATCGGCTTGGTCGGCGCGATGTCGGGCGCGGCATTGCGATTGACGTCATGCTGCCAGCCCCGGCGCAAGGAGCTGTCGGGATTGAAACGCGCGCGGCTGACGAAGCGACGACGGCGCTGATCAAGGCGATCAGCCACCATCCAACCATGGCCTGTGTAATGGCCGAACGCGCGCTGTTACTGGCGCTGAATGCCGATTGCCACTCGCCGCTGGCCGCGCTTGCTGAAATTGACGGCAAGCATCTCCACCTTCGCGCTGAACTTTTCGCCGCCGATGGCAGCGCCCATGTCATCGGCGAGGCGCGCGGGATGACCGGCGATCTTGGCTTTGCCGCGCAATTGGCAGCGGATTTGCTCGCGCGGGCACCCGCACCGGTGCGGGCATTGTTCGGCACGTGAGCCGCTTGGTCGCGGTGTTGCGGCCGGAACCCGGCAACAGCGCCACGATCGCCCGCGCCCAGGCACTTGGGCTGGAAACGCTCTCCCTGCCGCTATTCGCGGTTGAGCCGCTGCCCTGGACTGCGCCCGATCCGGCAGACTTTGACGCGCTGATGCTGACCAGCGCCAATGCCCTGCGCTGGGCCGGGCCTGCGATCGATCTGCTGCGCGCGCTGCCCGTGGTCGCGGTCGGCAAGGCAACCGCAGCGGCTGCCCGCACCGCCGGCTTTAACGTCATGCGTGTCGGTAACCGCGACGCCGCTGCCTTGCTGGCCATCGCCGATGCGGCGGGGTTGCGCCACCTGCTGCATCTGGGCGGCGAGGAGTCGATGGTTTCGCCGGGCGGCCTCATCAGGGAATCGATCCCAGTTTATGCCAGTATCGCTCTGCCTATTGCCGAACCGATGCTGATCCCGCTGATCGACAGCATCGCGCTGGTGCATTCCCCACGCGCTGGCGCGCGATTGGCCGGGCTGCTCGACGCCGCCGGTTTAGCGCGCGACCGAATCATCATTGCCGCGCTAAGCGAAGCAGTAGCCGCCGCAACGGGCTCGGGTTGGCATGCGATGGTGACGGCGCCCCGTCCTTCGGATGAAATGCTGCTGGAGACCGTGGCAGCGATCGCTCGTTCCGATTGACCGCGTGCGCGCACACGGGGATAAGGAGCCAATGAGCAGCGACAATCAATCAGCGAGCGCCGGGACAGGACGTCCGACGATGCGGATGCTGCTGTGGTTCGCCGTGGTGGCCTTTGTGCTGGGCATTGGCGTGACGGCTTTGTTCGTGCGTCAGTATCGCCAGTGGCTGCCGCGATCGGCACAGATGATGTTCGATGGGGACTCAGATAGCGTGGCCGGATCGGCGCGTGGGGCTGGTGGCGTGGCCACGGGCACGGGCGAAACCAGCTTTGTCCCCCCGCCCGAGGCTGGTGCGGCTGCGCGATCAATCGACAGTGATACATTGAACGCCCGGCAAGTCGCGATAGCCGCCCAGCTAGCGACGCTGGAGGCGCGGACCGTGATGGTTGATCAGGAATCGCGCGCGGCCGCTGGCAATTCGGCCCGAGCCGAAGCGTTGCTGCTTGCCTTTGCCGCCCGGCGGGCAATTGATCGGGGGCTTGGGCTAGGCGAGATTGAAGGACCACTCAAACGACGCTTTCGCACCACCCAGGCGCGCGCTGTAGCAACCGTGGTGGCAGCAGCACGGGCACCCGTAACACTCGAAGATTTACGTCTTTCCCTCGACAACATGGCCGCAGAGTTAACCTCAGGGGTCGCCGTTGACGGGTGGGTGACGAGCTTCCAGCGCGAATTGGCTGGGCTGATCGTGATCCGGCGTGAGGGCACGGCATCGCCGCGGGCGACGGATCGGCTGTCGCGGGTTCGGCATTTGCTTGATGCCGGCAAGGTGGATGCAGCGCTAGCCGAAGTTGGGCGCTTGCCCGGCGCGCAAAAGGCCAAGCCATGGATAGCGGCCGCAGGGCGATATGTCCAAACCCAGGCAGCACTCGATGCGATCGAAACCGAAGCCCTTGTCGGGCAGCATCCCGATATGACGGGCACGCCCGCCCAACCAAGCGGGCCTGGCCAGACCAGCACCCAAACACGGGCCACAGCAGTCCTTACCCCATAGCCGCTTGGGCGCGGAGTGGCTCTTTGCCTGCCGCAGCGGATCACGCGCGCAGAAATCGTTACGCTTGGTTACGACTCAAAAGACAAAGCTGGTCGACACCAGGATACGCGGGTTGGGGCGTTGATCCACCCCGCCCAGCGCCCGTCGCGCATAGGCCGCTTGGACATCGACACTCCCAAAAGGATGGCTAATCCTAATGCCGCCACCAGCCGACTGAAGGCTTTGCGACGTAAGCGGGATCGCCGCCGTCGCCAGGCTCGTCGCGCTTGCGGCATCGACAAAGCCATAGATCTGAGCTGACTTGATCACGACATTGCTGATCGGCAAATCATAGCGCAGTTCGGCCAGCCCGCCATAGCCTCTGTCGCCCGTGATCGCTGCCGGATCGAATCCACGGCCAAGGCCCGAACCGCCAAAGGAAACAAGCTCGCCCGACAGCAGTTTTGAGTTGGTATATTGGCCCTGGAAATTCAGCTGCGCGCTGAATCGCCCAGGCAATTTCTGGGTGCGCTGAATTGAATAGACCAACCGCGTGAAGGACGGGTCGAAATTTGGCGTGGAAGGAGACGGCGCCGCGCTGTTCAAGCCGCCCAATATGGTCAGGCCCTGGAAAACGCTGGCATTAATGGTGGTCGAGCCGTCGAGAAAGCCATTTTGCTGCGCTGACAGGCCAACATCGAGCACCGTCGTCCGGTCCCGGATCAGCGGCACGCCAAGGATATCGGTATCCGATCGATTGACCGAAAGGCCCGTTTCCCCAAACAGCGAAAAGGCACGGCTGCGGATGAAGGGATATCTGGCCCGCGCGCTGACCGAAATCAGGTTGTTGACGATATTGAGCGGGCGGACCGACCCACCCGGCCGTGCCTTGGCAGCCAGAATGCCAATACTGGCCAGCAACCCGTTGCCGCCGACAGCCACGGTATAGCGACCGCTAACCGACTGCACCGATTCCAGATTACGGCCACCGGCATTGAGGCCAATGTTGAACGAACCGGGCAAATTAAACGGGCGGTTGAAGGTTGCATTGACGCCATAGGACCAGGGCCCCAGGATGCGTGATGCGCCGTTGTTGACCGCGATTTGGAAGGTGTCGGGCCGCTCTTCGAGCGTCACGATCAGGCTCGATCCGCCCAGTGTCGCCCCTTGGCGCAGGACGCTGGTCCCGCCAATGCCGGGGATATCGTTGAGCAGCAGCAGGCGGCGTTCGAGCGATGGCAGATCGATTGGCTTATGCTTCAGCAGCGGTTCCAGTGCGGCCTTGACGGCGCGCTGGGTGCCTGCATCCAGGCCTTCCACCGTGATATCCTCGATAAAGCCTTCGATCACGGTGACCTTGATGGCACCATTGTTGATTGGCTGAGGGGCAATGAAGACGCGGGTGAGAAAAAATCCCTTTTCGCGGTAAAGTGCCTCAAGCTTTGTGGCGGCCACGCGGACTGCGCCAAGCCCGGTACGCTTGCCCTTAAGGTCGGCAAAAAAGCCGTTGATGATTTCTGGGGGAAAGGCCGTTGCACCGCTGACGGTAACGTCGCGCAGCAGAAACTGCACACCATCGATCGATTTGGCGACGGCCGACTTGTCCGGCGACTGAATACGCAGTTCAAATTTTGGCGTGGCGACCGGGGGCAACGTCAAGCGTTCGCGGGAGATTTCGCCCTGGCTTGGCTGGACCACCTGCGGCACTGGCGGCGGGACCTGTGCATAGGCCCCGCCTGTGGTCAACACGGTGCCACCCACCGTGATTGCGCTCAGTCCGACCGAACGGAGGTGACGGTAGCGGCTGATCGGTTGGGCAATGATCACGTCATTTATCCTCAAGCACGATCAGCGTGGACGTCGCCCCGGCATCAATTCGGCGGCAATGATAGGCAATGATGGGATCCGTTGGATATTTCGTCGCCAGCGCCCGGAAGGAGTCGATGCCCTTCGGATCCTCTGCCTTCAGCAACTCATAAGCGGCCATGTAATCTTCGGTTACATTGGTCGCGGCATCAGCCTCTGACACTGGCGAGAACAGGCCAA
Source organism: Sphingomonas sp. (assembly GCA_019747165.1). Lineage (GTDB taxonomy): Bacteria > Pseudomonadota > Alphaproteobacteria > Sphingomonadales > Sphingomonadaceae > Sphingomonas. The sequence goes on from JAIERC010000164.1 coordinate 4,704, forward strand.
CCGGCTTGGTCTTGCCCTTCAGCACGACATCGCCGATCGGACGGAACCGCAGATTGGGACATTCGGCGACCGATTCTTCGGTCACGCAGATGCGCGTGCCGAAATATTTGTTCACGCCTTCAGTC
>JAIERC010000216.1 GCA_019747165.1 Sphingomonas sp.
GGGCAAAGCCGTGGGCGAAGATGCCGCACTCCAGATATTTCTCGAACGCTTTGCGCACGTAGGGCCTGGGGCTGTGGGCTGCGAAGGCCGGGACCAAGGTTCAGACGATCCGGTATTATGAGCAGATCGGCCTGATGCCAGAACCGGGGCGGACCGAGGGCGGGCAGCGCCGATATGGCCCTGCCGGGCTGGACCGTCTGGCGTTCATCCGGCATGCCCGGCAATTGGGGTTTTCGCTGGACGCGATCCGCGAGCTGCTGGCCCTTGCGGATCAGCCTGACCGGACCTGCGATGAGGTCAATGACATCGCAGCCCGGCAATTGCGTCAGATTGAACAGCGCATCGCCCGGCTGGAAGCCCTGCGCGCCGAGTTGCGGCGCATGGTTCATGAATGCGGTGGCGGCAGGACGGCGCAGTGCCGGGTGCTGGAGGTTCTGCGCGATCATGCCGAATGCCTGACCGATCACGACGGGATCGGGGCCTGACAGCTTTTACAGCCGCATATGCGAAGCACGAGAAAACGCTTGAAGCTATAGCCTGAATCCGTGACCTCACCCACAAAAAAATGGCAATTTCCAATATATAATAAGCACTTAGCCCAAATCTGCTGCTCACCCTGCGGGTGAAGGAAGTGCACATGACTGATCCGGTTGAATTCATTGTCAAGAAGCTGCCCTACGATCTGAGCAGCCACGGTGGCCTGGCCTTGGTCGGGCGCTTGTTCAAGCGCATCAACCTGCCCGCCATGATCGATCCGCAGTACCCGGTGCGTAGCGGCATCGCCTACAGCGACATACTCAAGTGCTACCTGGCCCTGCTCACCCTGGGCAAGAACGACTTCGAGGCCGTCGAGGGCTTTCGCAGCCAGCGCTTTGCCCACCAGGCGCTGGGCCTGCGCGCCGTGCCCTCCAGCGCGACCCTGCGCCAGCGCTTTGACGCTTTTGGGTGTGACTGGAGCGAGCTGGCCGACCGCATCAACCGCGCCATACTGGGCTTGCACATTGATGGCGCGCCGATCGACTTCGGTGCCCTCTCCACCGGCCACCTGCCGCTGGATATCGACACCTTCGTTATGGACCAGAGCGACACCCAGAAAGAGGGCGTCTCCTACACCTACGCCGGGGTCGATGGCTACTGCCCCATCGCCCTGTACCTGGGCACGCGCGGCTACTGCCTGGAGCTCGATCTGCGCCCGGGCAGCCAGCACAGTGCGCGCGAGAGCGAATACAACATCGAGCGCGCCCTGAGCACCGCCTGTGCGGTGGCCAAGGCACCCTTGCTGCTGCGCGCCGATTCGGGCTTTTGCTCGCAGCACCTGATCACACAGGCATTGCGCAGTGCCGCTGCACTGGGCCGAGAGCTCGATCTGCTGATCAAATGGAACCCGCGCAGTGCGCCGGTGGAGCAGATTGCCGTCCAGCGCTGCGCCGATGTCAGCAGCACGTGGACGCAGCTCAGAGTGGGCAAACGCGAGTGCCTGTGGAGCGAGGCGCTCGAACCCATCGACATCCAAGCCGGATGCAGCCCAGCGCTGCGGCGCGTCTACCGCCTGACTGAGCGCACCCTCGACAAGAAGGGCCAGCCCTTGCTCTTTCCCGAGTACGTGCTCGAGGGCTGGAGCACCACGTTGGGGCCAGAGATTGAAGACGAACAGGTCATCGCGCTGTACCGCGACCACGCCACCCATGAACAGTTCCATGCCGAGTTCAAGACCGACATGGATCTCAATCGCCTGCCCTCGGGCAAGTTTGCCACCAACCACCTGGTGTGCGCGCTGGCGGCGGTGGCGATGAACCTGCTGCGCATCGTGGGCCAGCACACGCTGCACGAGAGCGACAGCCCAATGCGCAAGGTGGCACTGCGCCGGCGCATCAAGACGGTGATGCAAGAGCTGATGTACAAGGCTGCGCGCATCATCAGCCACGCTAGGGGCTGGGCGCTGGGCATATCGGGCTCGGACTCGGGCTTTGCGGTGTTTGAGCGTGCCTTTGGCAAGATGAAGGCGGCCTAGCGCCGCTTGCTGGGTCAGATCAGGCTCAGCGAACTCACGGATTGCACAAAACGCCGGGTTCGGCGCGGGTAGACGCGCGCCCGTGGCCACAACCGGGTGCCAAACAGCAGCAAAACGGACTCCACACGGGCTCTCCCGGGTGTGCATGGGCCGCTCAACAGCACACCAAACGCGACATGGGCGCTGAAATCGCGCTTGCGGCATCAAAAGCGGGCGCATTGGGGGTGGGTGGGAATTGAGGTCACGGATTCAGGTATAGTTGCTGTAGGAATTATGAAGGCCCTCGATATGATTCGAGGAACGTCACGATGCACACCGCCGATACACCGACCCCACCTGCCCGGTTGCGGGATTTCGCCCACCGTTTCGCCCGCCGTCATGAGGACCTGACCCATGCCGCATGATCATCACGACCACGCCCATCTGGACCCGGCGTCAGGCGACCGGCGCGTCTCGGTCGCGATCTGGGCCAATGGGTTGCTGACAGTCGCGCAGATCGTGGGCGGCCTTTTGTCGGGCAGCCTCGCACTGATCGCCGATGCGCTGCACAATCTGTCGGACATGGCGGCCCTGATCATCGCCTTCGCCGCGCGCAAAATCGCGCGCAGGCCAGCGGATGCGCGCATGACCTTTGGCTATGCCCGGATCGAGGTGGTCGCCGCGCTGATCAACTATACCACGCTGATCCTGATCGGGATTTTCCTGATCTACGAAGGGGGCTCGCGCCTGATCGACCCGCCCGAGGTCGGCGGCTGGATCGTGGTGATCGTCGCGGGCATCGCGTTGATCATCGACGCACTGACCGCGCTGCTGATCTGGTCGATGCAGAAAGGCAGTGTGAACATGCGGGCGCTGTTCCTGCACAACCTGACCGACGCGCTGGCCTCGGTCGCGGTGATCGCGGGCGGAACGCTGATCATTCTGTATGACATGCGATGGGTCGATCCGGCGATCACCATCGGCATCGCGGGCTATATCCTGTGGCTGTCCTTCAAGGAAATCGGCGGGCCGATCCGCATGCTGATGCTGGGCAGTCCCGATGGCATCGACGGCGCTGCGGTCATCGCGGCGATATCCGGCATCGAGGGCGTCTCTCAGGTCCATCACGTCCATTTGTGGCAGATGCAGGAGCACGAGGCGGCGCTGGATTGCCATGTCGTGCTGCACGGCGATCACTGGGACCGGCACGAGGCGATCAAGGCCGCGATCAAGGCCAGCCTGCATGACCGTTTCGGGATCTCGCATTCAAGCCTTGAGTTTGAACATGCCGACCGGGCGCACGAGCATGCCGCGCTGTTCGGGTGCGGCCAGCATGCGCATGCAGGTGACGAACATGGGACTGCAGCGCAAGCCCGGATGCCGCATCGCCACTAAGCCGGGGCGCCCCTCGCCGTGATCAGCCCCTGCTCGCTGTCGGGAAGTGTTCAAGCAGGGCGACCAGATCGCGGAACCGCTCGCCCTGCATCAGGACGTGATCGGTCATCGTCTGCGCCGCCGTCGCCTCGTCGCCGTCACGGATGGCGGCGGCGATCAGGCGGTGTTCGTCCAGCGACCGCCGCAGCCGCCCCTTGGCCTGCAGCTGACGGCGGCGATAGGGTTGCAGCATGGTCTGCAGCCGCACGGTCTCGGCCTCAAGAAACGCGTTATGCGAGGCGTGATAGATCGCCTGATGGAAATGCGTGTTCTCGACGTAATAGCGGTCACTGTCACCTGCCCCGGCGGCCTCCGCACAGGCGGTCAGACTGATGGCGATGCGGTCGTTGTCGGCGGCATCTGCGCGGCGGCAGGCAAGGCGCGCGCACAGCGATTCCATCTCGGCCATTACCTCGAACCGCTGCATCAGCTCGTTGATATCCAGCCGGGTCACGAACGTGCCGCGCTTGGGCATGACCTGCAACAAGCCCGACGTCTCCAGCGCCTGCAACGCCTCGCGCACGGGGGTGCGCGAACAGCCATAGCTGGCGGCCAGCCGGTCGGGGTCGATCCGCTCTCCCGGTGCGTAAACCCCGTCCACGATGTCGTTTTCCAACGCCATGCGGATGCGCTGTGCGGTGGGCAGGGTCATGGCGTATCGGTCGGCTTGGCTCATGGTGAAATTTCAGCCCATGGCGGCGGAAATGTCCATGCTCATCTTTGTTATATACAACAGACACGAATCTGCGTATAACAGCAGGGGGAGGATCACAGATGGGCAAGCAAAGACTGGCGTTTCTGACAGATTTCGTCGAGGCGATTACCCGCCGCGCCCGCGGTGGCGAAGCCGACACCCTCAAGGCGCTGGCGCGACCGGCATCCGAGCGGATCGCGGCGGCCTGTTCGGTGCTGATGGGCCGGATCGGGGATGCGTCGCGTGTCGCGGTGGCCCAGCAGGCGCTGTCGGCCTATGCCGAACTGGAGGCGACTGAAAAGCAGCGGTTCTTTGAAATTCTGCGCGATGATTACGGCGTCGATGCCGCAAGCATCCGCACGGCCTACGCGGCATGGGATGCGGCACCCGATGCGGCCCGCGTGGCTGATCTGTTCCGCGTGGTCGAGCCCGCGCGCCAGACCCTGCTGCGGCGGCTGAACCTTGCGCCGGGGGCCACGTTGCGGCTGGTCCGCATGCGCGAGGATCTGCTGGCCGCGATCCGCAAAGACCCCAACCTTGCACCCATTGATCAGGATTTTGCCCATCTGCTGGCCTCGTGGTTCAACCGCGGTTTTCTCAGCATGCGGCGCATTGACTGGAAGGGGATAGGAAATCCAACCGCATGAGCACAAGTATGGCACACGTTTGGGGCGTCTCAGGCATGCACACAGGGGACTGCTGGGTTGATTTCTCAAAGCCAGTTGCCCGAGATTT
>JAIERC010000265.1 GCA_019747165.1 Sphingomonas sp.
GGACGCTGATCGCCGGATGCCGCCTGCATCGCTGGCCAAGATCATGACCGTCTATGTCGCGTTCGACATGATCAGCAGGGGTGAATTGAAGCTCAACCAGACCTTCACCGTGCGACCGGAAACCTGGAAGAAATGGCATGGGCCCGCCGCCGGTTCGACGATGTTTCTGTCGGTCAATGAAAATGTCAGCGTCGCCAATCTGCTGTACGGAATCATCACCTTGTCCGGTAATGACGCGTGCGTCGTACTCGCAGAGGGCATTTCCGGGACCGAAGAGGCCTTTGTTTCGCGGATGAACGAACAGGCGCAGAAAATCGGGCTCACCAACAGCCATTTCGGCACGTCCAATGGTTGGCCGGACGGTGGCGTTACCTATGTCACTGCCCGCGATCTGGCCAAGCTTGCCACCGCGACGATCCAGAACTTTCCCAAGCTTTATAAGGAGTTTTACTCCAAACCCAATTTCACCTGGGGTAAGACAATGGGATCGGGTGCTGCTATCACCCAGGCCAATCGCGATCCGCTGCTGGGGCGCGTTGCCGGGGCGGATGGGCTGAAAACCGGCCATACCGAGGAAGCAGGATATGGCTTTACCGGATCGGCGGAGCAGAATGGCCGCCGGTTGGTGATGGTGATGGCCGGATTGACGAGTTTCAACCAGCGGATCGAGGAATCGGTGCGCTTCATGGATTGGGGCTTTCGCGCCTGGCAGGCCAAGCCGATCGTCAAAGCAGGGCGCGTCGTCGAGACCGCTGAAGTACAGGGCGGCGCTGCCAGCCGCGTTAATCTCGTCGCCCCGCGCGACTTGACCGCAACCTTGCCGGGCGGTGCAGTGCCCGATCTGCAACTCAGCGTCGTGTATGAAGGGCCGATCAAAGCACCGTTCAAGAAGGGCCAGCATATCGCTGATCTGGTGGTCAAATCGCCCGGTATGGCCCCGCAGCATCTGCCGCTGGTGGCGGAAAAAGATGTCGCTGAGGCAGGCTTTTTCGGCCGCGCCTGGGCTGGTTTCTTCTCGTTGTTCGGGATGTGAACGCAGCGACGACCCCGGGCCGTTTCATTTCGCTTGAAGGCGGCGAGGGCGCAGGCAAATCGACCCAAGTGGCGCGACTGGCGGCGATGCTCGCCGCGCGGGGTATCCACGCGCTCGTCACCCGCGAACCCGGCGGCACCGAAGGCGCAGAGGCAATCCGCAGCCTGCTGATGCAGGGCGGGGTCAATCGCTGGAGCGCGCACAGCGAAGCGCTGCTGTTCGCAGCAGCACGGGCTGATCACATCGAAAAGCTGATCCGTCCGGCGATCAACGCCGGCCAATGGGTGATTTGTGATCGCTTCATTGACAGTAGCCGTGCCTATCAGGGCGTTGCTGGCGGGATCGATGACGCAGCGGTGATGGCGCTGCACGGCTTTGGGTCGCGAGGCATGCTGCCCGACCGCACGCTGATCCTGGAGGTCTCGATCGAAGAAGGCCGCGCCCGCGCCGCCCGTCGTGATGGCGCTGCCGCTGACCGATTTGCCGCCCGCGGCAATGATTTCCACGCTGATGTCGCCGCCGCCTTTCGCCGCTTTGCTGCGCAGGAGCCCGATCGCTGTCGGCTGATCGACGCCTCTGCCAGCGCCGATATTGTGGCAGCGGCAATCCATGCCCAGCTTGCCGACCTGCTGCCATGACGCTGCCCGTTGGCAATGCTGATGCACATGAGGCCTTTCTCGCCGCGATGGCGAGCGGATCGCTGCATCACGCCTGGCTGTTCACTGGGCCGCAAGGGATCGGCAAAGCCAGCTTTGCCCGAGCGGCGGCGCTCCGCTTGCTCGCCGAAGCGGCCCGACCCGGCGTGCTGCCGCCTGGTTATGATGTGCCCGAAGATGATCGCACCCGCGCGCTGATTGCCGCTGGTTCGCACCCCGATTATCGCGAATTGGTGCGGATGCCAAAGGATCCGGACAAGCCTGGGCAGGATCTGGCGCGATCGATCCCGATCGCACAGGTTCGGGCGCTCCAGCCATTATTTGCGACGACCCCGTCAATGTCGCCGCGCCGCGTGGTGCTGATCGATTCGGTCGATGACCTTGAGCGACCGGGCGCGTCGAACGCTTTGCTCAAGAATCTCGAAGAGCCGCCTGCGGGGACGATCTTCCTGCTGATCAGCCATTCGCCGGGCCGGTTATTGCCGACGATCCGCTCGCGCTGTCGCCGATTGCGCTTCGATCCGCTGGATGATGATGCGATGATGGCGGTTCTGCAGGCCGCCCTGCCGCAAGCCAATGCTGCCGAGATCGCAGCGCTGATCCGCGCTGGGGACGGATCGCCAGGGCGGGCGCTGGGCTATGCCGGGCTCGAAATGGCCGCGCTTGATAGCGTGATGACGACGATCGCCGCCAATGGCGACCGATCAAACGCGCAGCGAACCAAGCTTGCCAAGGCGCTGTCGCTTAAAGCCGCTCAGCCGCGATATGAAGCGTTTCTTGATCGCGTGCCGAGCTTCATTGCCGAGGCAAGCGCAACGCGCCAGGGCGATTCGCTCAAGATCGCGCTAGATGCCTATGACGGGGCCAGGGCGCTCGCAATCAGCGCGCGGGCGCTGTCGCTCGATCAGCAAGCTACTGTTTATGAAATGGCCGGGTTGGTCGCGCGACTGGCCACGGCTTAGGCTTCAATTGGCGGACGCGATGCTCTAGGGACCGGGCATGGCCGACCCTTTTTATATCACCACCGCGATTAATTATCCCAATGGGCGGCCGCATATCGGCCATGCCTATGAGGCGATCGCTGCCGACACGATTGCGCGCTTTCAACGCATGGCTGGGCGCGACGTTCGCTTCCAGACCGGCACGGACGAACATGGCCTGAAAATGATGCAAACCGCGCGCGACCGCGGGATCGAAACGCGCGCGCTTGCTGACGAAATGTCGGGCTATTTCCAGGAAATGGCGGCCAAGCTCAACATCAGCTTCGATCGATTCATACGCACCACCGATACCGATCATTATGCCGCCAGCCAGGCAATCTGGCAGGCAATGGCCGATGCCGGCGATCTCTATCTCGATCGGTATGAAGGCTGGTATTCGGTACGCGACGAGGCGTTTTACGACGAAAAGGAGCTGGTTGAAGGGGAAGGGGGCATCAAGCTCTCGCCGCAAGGTACCCCGGTTGACTGGACGGCGGAGGAGACCTGGTTTTTCCGGCTATCAAAATATCAGCAGCCATTGCTCGATCATTATGCCGCCAATCCAGACTTCATCCGGCCGGAAAGTCGGCGGAACGAAGTGATGCGGTTCGTGGAAGGCGGTCTTTCGGATTTGTCTGTATCGCGGACCAGCTTTGATTGGGGTGTGCCCGTGCCGGGCAGTCCAGGCCATGTCATGTATGTCTGGGTCGATGCGCTGACCAATTATCTCACCGGGATCGGCTATCCGGCAATGGACGGCGAACTCGCTCATTATTGGCCCGCCGACCTGCATCTGATCGGCAAGGATATCGTGCGTTTCCACGCCGTGTACTGGCCGGCCTTTCTGATGTCGGCAAAGGTTGCTTTGCCCAAAGCGGTGTTCGGCCATGGCTTTGTGTTGGCTCGCGATGGCAGCAAGATGTCCAAGTCCGCTGGCAATGTCGCTGATCCGCTGGCGCTGGCGGAGGCGTTCGGCGTTGATGCCCTGCGCTATTTCCTGCTACGCGACATCAGCTTCGGCCAGGATGGCAGCTATTCAGCCGAAGCTATTGTATTACGGGCAAATGCTGATCTTGCAAACAGCTTTGGCAACCTCGCCCAGCGGACATTGTCGCAGATCTTCAAGAACTGCGACGCCTATCTCCCTGCCATTCATGGCCACACCCCCGCCGACACAGCGCTGTTTGACTTGGTCGACAAGACCGTACGGGACATCATGCCCAGTGCCCTGGATGACCTCGCCTTGTCGCAAGCGACCGAGGCCTGGGTTCAGGCGGTGTTCGCCTGCAATGCCTATATTGATGAACAGGCCCCGTGGAAACTACGCAAGACCGACGCTGAACGGATGGAGACGGTGCTGGCGACGCTCTATATCTGCATCGCGCAGCTAGCCGTCGCGATCAGCCCGGTCATCCCGGCGAGCGCGGCCAAGTTGCTTGACGCGATGGGCATTGACGCAGCGCTGCGCACGCCACAGGCGATAGGCTCGCACTGGTATTCGCCGCTTGCTGAAGGCGGGTTCAAGCTTGATCAACCAGTACCGCTATTCCCTAGGCTGGAGTTGCCGGCGGAGGACGCCGAATGAGCTTCATCGACAGCCATTGTCACCTAAATTACAAAGGCTTGGTTGAGCAACAGCAGGATGTGCTTGAACGCGCGCGCGCCGCTGGGGTCGGCACGATGCTGACTATTTCGACCCGCGAGAGCGAATGGGATGATGTGATCGGCATCGCCGAGCGTGAGACAGATATTTGGGCGACCGTAGGTATCCATCCGCATGAGGCGGATAGCCACGCGCATATCGATACCGCAAAGCTGGTCGAGCGCGCGCTGCATCCGCGTGTCGTTGGTATCGGCGAAAGCGGGCTCGATTATTATTATGATCATAGCGACCGGGCGCGCCAGCAAACCAGCTTTCGCGCGCATATCGCGGCTGCGCGGGCAACTGGGCTGCCGATCATCGTCCACACCCGCGATGCCGAGGAGGATACTGCCGCTATTCTTCGCGAGGAGATGGGGAAGGGCGCCTATCCCGGCGTGATCCATTGTTTCACCGCCAGTGGCGCTTTTGCCGATATCGCGCTCGACCTGGGCTTCTACATTTCGATTTCCGGGATCGTCACCTTCAAGAACGCGCGGGATTTGCAGGAAACCGCCGCGCGACTGCCGATCGATCGGCTGTTGATTG
>JAIERC010000150.1 GCA_019747165.1 Sphingomonas sp.
CGCCCAACCCCTCGGCAAGCGCCGCACCGGCACCCGCCGTCGCCAGCGTCTGGCGGTGTTGCGGATCAAACAGCACGATCAATGAGCGCTTGCCCATGGCCACCCGGCCATAGCTGGGCCGGAAAGGTCCTTGATCGAGCGGTACCGCGATGGTCCGTTCACCAGGCTGCGGCGCGCGCAGTTCGAACCGGACGATATCGACGGGCAAGCCCCCCGGCCCGACCGCCGCGTCAGCCCCTGTCGACCAGGGTCGATCGAACCAGACCACCCGGCGGCGAAAACTGGCCTTGCTGACCTCAAGTCGGGTGACGCTGCTCTGCCCGGCAACCTTGACCGGCCCGACCTTGACGGCAAAGCCGAATAAGCCGCCATGCAACCCGATCCGCTGGGCAAAATCGGGGTTGAGCGTAGGGGCAGCGGGTGCCCAGGGGCTGATTCGCAACCGCGCAGGCTGGCCACCGATCACCGCCGATACCACGCCATCGCCGCGCACCACATAGTCGAGCGCCTTTGGTGCTGCGGCAATCGCTGCGCCAGTAATGCCGGTCACCAGCAGCAACAGCAGGGCTTTGGGGGCATGGGCAGCAACAGTCACCATCGTTTGAAAACTCCTGCGTCGGCCATCAGCGCCGGGATAACATAACAGCTTTGTGGCATGGCCAAATTAGGGCCAGACGAGATCAGCCGGGCGAGGCTGCCGATCCAGCGAGCAGGCCGCCATCGATATCGAATTCGCTGCCCGTAACATAGGTAGCCTCATCAGAGGCAAGAAACACGGCCATCGCCGCAACTTCTTCCGGCATCCCAAAGCGATTGAGCGGGGTATCCTTGGTGAGCGCCGCCATTCGTTCCGACCGGTCGGGGCCCTCGCCCAGCATCGGTTCCCAAATGCCCGTCAAAATCGCGGCGGGGTGGATCGAGTTGCAGCGGACCTTCATCCCCTGCTGCGCGCACCAGAGCGCGACCGATTTACTATGGTTGCGGATCGCTGCCTTGGACGAGGCATAGGCAGCGGCACCCGGAATGCCGACCAGCCCGGAGCGCGACGACATGTTGATGATCGCGCCCGTGCCCTGCGCGCGCATCGCCCGAATGGCATAGCGGCACCCCAAAAAGGTGCCGTCGAGGTTGACCCGGTGGACGCGGTGCCATTCGGCAAGCGAGGCATGTTCGGGATCATGCGGGCCGCTGCTGTCTTCAAAGCCAGTAATGCCGGCATTGTTGACCAGGATATCAAGTCTGTGGTCGCGCGAAAGGAGTGCCGCCATTACCTCTTCCCAATCGCGCTCTTCGCCGACATCAAGCGGCATGAAACGGGTGGTGCCGCCAATTTCATTGGCAAGTTCAGCGCCCGCCTCGCCATCGATATCAGTGATCCAGACGGTAGCGCCTTCATCAACAAAGGCACGGACGATCGCCGCGCCGATGCCGCGGGCAGCACCGGTTACCAGCGCGACTTTTCCTGTTAGGCGATGGGTCATGCGGTTGCTCCTTCATGAGTGCCGGCGCGCTGCGGCAGGATGAACAGCAGCGCGAGAATGGCAACGCCCAACACCAAAGTGGCGAGCGGACGACTAAAGGCCAGGCCGCCATCGGCAACGGGTTTGTCGAGATAATCGCCGACCGTCGCCCCCAATGGCCGGGTCAGGATGAAGGCCGCCCAGAACAGGGCGACGCGCGAAATCGCGCTGCGATAATAAGCCAGCACGATCAGCGCGAGCGCTGCCCCGAACAGCAACGCCCCCCCTTCATAGCCCAGCGGCGTATCGTCGGCGATCCAGTCGCCAAGCGCAGTGCCCAATGTCTGTGAAAAGGTGATCGTGATCCAATAGAAGATTTCCGCGCGGGGCGTGTGCACCGTTTCGACCGAGATCGACCCCGTCACCTGTCGCCAAACGACCAGCGACGCCGCAACACACGCCAGCAGCAGCAGCGATCCGCCCGCATACCCAATCCCCAAAGAGCGATCCGCGAAGTCAGCCATGGTCGTGCCCGCCGTGGTCGAGGCGATGATCGTCGCCCAATAGAGCAGCGGATGAAACCGCCGTGCGGCAATCTGCGCGCCCACCAGCACGATCAGCGCCACCAAAAAGATGCCGGTGCCCGCCAGATAGCCAAGCCCCATCGTCATCGACACGGTATCGCCGCCGGTTTCCCCCAGCGTGGTGGCGAGGATCTTGATGATCCAGAAGCCCAAGGTAACGGCGGGGACCTTGGTCAGCAGATCGCGATCGCTTGCAGTCATCGTGATCCTATCCCTTGCAGTGATGGCGGCTTGCCCGGTAGCGCAGCCCTTATGCCCACAACGCTCGACACGCTACAAAAGACCTTTGGCTTTCCGGCCTTTCGCGGGGTGCAGGGCGATGTCGTCGCGCGGGTGATGGCGGGGGAAAATACGCTGGCGGTAATGCCGACCGGGGCGGGCAAATCGCTTTGCTATCAGCTGCCGTCGGTGGTGCTGGAGGGGACGTGCGTGGTCGTCTCCCCGCTTATCGCGCTGATGCATGATCAGCTGCGCGCGGCCGACGCGATCGGCATTCGCGCCGCCACCTTGACGTCAGTCGATACCAACCAGGCCGAGACGGTGGCACGATTCAGAGCGGGTTCGCTCGATCTGCTCTATGTCGCGCCCGAACGGGCATCGAACGACTCGTTCCGCACTCTGCTGCGCCAGTCCCCGCTCGCGCTGTTCGCGATTGATGAAGCCCATTGCGTCAGTGAATGGGGGCATGACTTTCGCCCCGATTACCGGCTGCTCAGGCCCTTGCTTGACGAGTTCGGCGATGTCCCCCGGCTGGCGTTGACCGCCACCGCCGACGCGCATACCCGTGCCGATATCCTCGATCAGCTTGGCATTCCGCGCGACGGGCTGATCATCGCCGGGTTCGACCGGCCCAATATCCGCTACATGATCTCCCCGCGCGACAACACCGCGCGCCAGATCACGCAAGTGATCCGCGACACGCCGGGGCCGGGCATCGTTTATGCCCAGACGCGTGCCGCGACCGAGCGACTCGCGGAACAACTCGCCAGCACCGGTCGGCCGACGCGCGCCTATCATGCCGGTCTCGACCCCGCCGTGCGCGCGCGCAACCAGGCGGCGTTTGTCCGATCAGAGGATATGGTGATCTGTGCCACGATCGCGTTCGGGATGGGGATCGACAAACCCGATGTCCGCTTCGTCGCGCATGCCGGGCTGCCCAAATCGATCGAGGCCTATTATCAGGAAACCGGTCGCGCCGGGCGGGATGGCGACCCTAGCGTCGCCCATCTCTTCTGGGGTGCGGAGGATTTCGCCCGCGCGCAACAGCGCATTGCCGAGGTCGAGCCTGAGCGGCAGGCAACCGCCCGCGCACAATTGCAGGCGCTGTCCGGGCTGGTCGAGACGGGCACGTGCCGCCGGGCGATGCTGCTGCGCCATTTTGGCGAAAACCCGTCCGCCGAATGCGGCAATTGCGATAACTGCCTGTCGAAACCGGCGCTGATCGACGCGACCGAGCTGGCGCGCAAATTCCTGTCGGCGGTGTACCGCACAGGACAAAGCTTTGGCGTCGGCCATCTCGAAAAGGTGCTGACCGGCGCGACCGATGAGCGCGTCGAGAAAATGGGGCATGATCGGCTGAGCGTATTCGGCATCGTTTCGGGGGCGGAGGCCGCGCTGATCAGGCCCCTGTCGCGTGCGCTGCAGGCGCGCGGATTGCTGACCACTACCGAACATGGCGGCCTGAGCCTGGGCGGGGACGCGCGCGCGGTGCTGAAGGGCGAGGCACCGGTGCAAATCGTCGCGCCGCCGATCAAGAAACCCGGCGGCAAGCGGCGGGCGGCGGCGACCGACCTGCCCAATGATCCGCTGTTCGACGCCCTGCGCACCAAGCGCCGCGAGCTGGCGACCGAGGCCAAGGTGCCGCCCTATGTGATCTTCCATGATTCGGTGCTGCGCGAGATGGCCGCGCTGAAGCCAGCGTCGCGGGTGGCGCTGGGGCAAATCACGGGGATTGGCGCGCGCAAGATGGAAGCTTACGGTGATGCCTTTCTGGCCGTGATCCGGGAGTCAACATGATCCGCCCCTTAGACGACATGATATCCGTCGCCCCGCAAATCTCCCCCGCCGATGTCACTGATATTGCGCGCGCGGGCTTTACGATGATCGTCAACAATCGTCCCGATGACGAGGAAATGGGCCAGCCCGCCGGCGACATGATCCGCACAGTTGCGGAGACACTGGGCATGAAATATGTTGCCATCCCCATCACCCATGCCGGCTTTTCGCACCCCCAGCTTGATGCAATGGCGGCGGCGCTGGCGGACGCTGGCGGGCCGGTGCTGGCTTATTGCCGATCGGGCACGCGGAGCTGCAATCTGTGGGCGCTGGCGATGGCCAAGGGCGGAGCAGACCCGGATATGCTGGAGGAAAAGGCGAGCAAGGCAGGCTATGATTTGAGCGGGATCCGCCCGACGCTTGATGCTCTGTCGGGCGCGCAATGAGCCTGACCCAGCTGATTATTTCCGTCGTCGGTGTGCTTGGCCTCGCGATTATTGCGCGGCTGTTACGGCTGGGTGAAGGCAAGATCGCCAGTGCTGACGATGCCTGCCGGATTGCCGAGGAAATGCTTGCCGGGTTCGAAGCGCGGCGCGCCATTGTCAGCAAAGATGGCGATGCCGCCTTGGTCGCAGGTAACGGCACGGTCGCTGTATTGAAGCGCCACGGCGCGAAGGTCGCTGCGCGTCGGCTGGTGCCTCCCCTGCTGATCCGCGACGCCCCCGAAGGGGTGACGATCGACACGGGTGAACGCCTGTTCGGCGCGGTGACGCTGATCAACGTTTTCCCCGATGACGCGCGGGCACTGGCAGCGCCACTGACACTGGTGTAAGCAAGCGACA
>JAIERC010000197.1 GCA_019747165.1 Sphingomonas sp.
TGCAGATGACCACGCCGACCCACCCCTTTCAAATCGACAATTTCGTCTATTACTGGGCGGCCCGTTTCACCATGACAATCGCCCAGAATGCGATGATCATCGTCATCGGCTGGCAAACTTACACAATTGCACGCGAGAGCATGGGTCCAAGCGGCGCGGCGGCGCAGCTCGGGCTGATCGGCTTGCTGCAGTTCCTGCCCTTGTTCTTTTCCACCCCGATTACCGGCTGGGTCGCGGACCGGTTCGATCGTCGCTGGATCGCCCGGGCGACGGTGACGCTGCAGATCCTGTGCGCGCTGACGCTCACCCTGGTGACCTATGCCGGAACGATGACCCTGCCCGTTTTGTTTGCGGTGGCCGTCGCATTGGGCTTCTGCCGTGCCTTTGCTGGACCTGCCTTTGGCGCGCTCGCGCCCAATCTGGTGCCGCGGGAAATCCTGCCAACGGCGATCGCGCTCAGTTCGATCTCGTGGCAGGTTGGCACGATCATCGGGCCGGCACTTGGCGGGATGGCTTATGCCTGGGCTCCCTATGCAGCCTATGCTTTGGCGACAGCGCTGTTCACCGCAGCTCTGGTTTGCCTGATGCTGATCGGCCCGGTGCCGCGCACCACGATCCCTGGCAAGGCCCATCCACTGCGGCAAATCGCCGATGGGCTGGCTTATGTTGGCCAGAACAAGCTGGTTCTGGGGACGATCACGCTCGATTTATTCGCGGTCTTTCTGGCCGGCACCACCGCGCTGCTGCCCATCTATGCCCATGATATCCTGAAGGTCGGCCCGTTCGGCCTGAGCCTGCTGGCGTCAGCGCCAGCAGTTGGCGCATCGGTCACCGCGATCTTCTTCTCGTTCCGCCCGATCAAGCACAATGTCGGCCCAAAAATGCTCTGGTCGGTGATGGTGTATGGCAGCGCGACCATTGTCTTCGGGCTGTCTCAGGTGATGGCGCTCAGCCTGACAGCGCTGGCCGTGGCCGGGGCGGCCGACATGTTTTCGGTCTATATCCGCCAATCGTTGATCCAGCTATACACGCCCGATGACAAGCGTGGCCGTGTGGGTGCGGTATCGCAGCTGACCATCTCCGCCTCGAACGAACTGGGCGAAGCGGAATCGGGCTTTCTTGCTGCGGCACTCGGCCCGGTCGGCGCGGTCTTGATCGGTGGCGGCGGGGCAATTGTGGTGACAATCCTGTGGACCTATCTGTTCCCCAGCATAAGACGCGCAAAAAGCTTTGATCCTGCCGCTAATAATCCCGAAGATTTGCCCAAAGAGAGGGAGGCCATCGCATGAAAGCCAACACGATCCTGGAAACGATCGGCAACACGCCGCATATCCGCGCCAGCAAATTATTCCGGGATAGAGAGGTTTGGATCAAGTCCGAACGCGCCAATCCCGGCGGGTCGATCAAGGACCGGATTGCGCTCGCGATGGTTGAAGCCGCCGAAGCCTCAGGCGCCCTCAAACCCGGCGGCACAATCATTGAGCCGACCAGCGGCAATACCGGTGTCGGTCTCGCGATGGTTGCTGCGGTCAAGGGCTATAAGCTGATCCTGGTCATGCCCGAAAGCATGTCCATCGAGCGTCGCCGACTGATGCTCGCTTATGGCGCGACCTTCGATCTCACCCCGCGTGAAAAGGGGATGCGTGGCGCCATTGAGCGCGCCATGGCCCTGGTTGACTCAATGCCTGGTGCCTGGATGCCGCAGCAGTTTGAGAACCCCGCCAACATCGAAATCCATACCCGCACCACCGCGCTCGAAATCCTGGCCGATTTCGCTGAAACACCCATTGATGTGATTATCACCGGGGTTGGCACTGGCGGGCACATCACCGGCATCGCCGAAACGCTGAAGCAGCATTGGCCAGCCTTGAAAGTCTATGCGGTCGAGCCCGAAGCTTCCCCGGTCATTTCGGGCGGCGCGCCGGGGCCGCATCCGATTCAGGGGATCGGCGCCGGATTCATCCCCACCAATCTCCATACCGCATCAATCGATGGCACCATCAAGGTTGACGCCGGCGCTGCCAAAAACATGGCGCGTCGCGCCGCCGCGGAGGAAGGCATGTTGATCGGCATCAGCTCCGGCGCAACCCTTGCCGCGATCGCCCAGAAGCTGCCTGACCTGCCCGATACCGTCCGCGTGCTCGGCTTTAACTATGACACCGGCGAGCGCTATTTATCGGTCCCGGATTTTCTGCCCGAAGGTTAAAACTGAACGTCGCATTTACCGCAAGACCCCAGTATCATGGCCGAGTCGTGGGGGCACGTTCAGGGGAATGGGAATGCGGAAGGCGATGATTTGCGTTAGCGTAATGCTAGCGATTCTGCAGCTTTGGCCGATGGTTTTTGGCAACGTGGTGACGCCAGCGCAGGTGGCAGCGACAGCCGCACCAAGCGCCTTGGCGGCATCCGTCATCCCCGCCAAACGGGCGTCGTTACCTGCAAATGCCAGCACGGGAACGATCAAATTGGCAAGCCAAGCGGTTGGTCAAACTGGACATATTAGCTGTTATCGCCATTATGAAATTGCCTTTGCTGCCTGCGCGCCCAATGATCGCGCCTGCCGCATGAAATCCGCGGACCAGTGGGATTTGTGCGAAGCCACCGGCTTTTGGGGCAACTGACTGGCGATGACGCTAGCCGGTCCGGGACATGGCCCGGTGGCCGGAAAATGGCGCTGAACATTTCATTGCGTCGCGATTTTGCGCTTTTGCCAATGATGACGGATATGTTTCATCTTGAGACTCGGGCGTGCCCCGCAAATGGTGGCCTGACCCACATCATCGCTCGTCCAGCTACGCCACTTCGCGGATCGACCATTCTACGCTAAGGGCCGGGACGAAATGTCGTTCGGGCCCTTTTAATGCTGATGTCACCTGCCTTCTTTCCCTCCCCAGCCGACAATCGGGATTCGCTAAATCAGCGCCTGTTCGGTCGTCCCGGGCGGGCCATGGGCGTCACGCTGGCGGTGATTGCGACATTGGCAATTGCCGTGCCCACCGCGATCATTTCATCGATCACGCCGGCAAAGCTCGCCCGCGTCTCGGTACCGGCAACGCTACCGGTCATCCCAAAGGCAATAATGCCCTCGGTCGAACCCGTCAGTCTGGCGGCAATCACACCCGATGATGCCCGCGCCATCAATGCAACAGTCCCCTTCACTTTAGCGCCGGTGCCCGCCGCCAAGCCTTTTCTAATGAACGACGCACCGCTCGCATCGCTTCGCGCAATCGATTGCCTGGCGACAGCGGTGCTATATGAGGCTGGCGATGACACCATCGGGCAGCGCGCGGTGGCCCAGGTTGTGATCAATCGCGTCCGCCACCCGGCTTTTCCCAAGACGATTTGCGGCGTGGTCTTTCAAGGGTCGGAACGACGGACCGGCTGCCAATTTACCTTTGCGTGCGATGGCGCCTTGATCCAGCATAGCTGGAATGACGCCGCCTGGGACCGCGCCCGGACGGTCGCGCGCGAAGCGTTGAGCGGCAAAGTATTTGCCAAGGTCGGCTATGCCACCCATTATCACACCGATTGGGTTGTGCCTTATTGGAGCGCCAGCCTGGATAAGGTGAGCGCTGTCGGCACGCATTTGTTTTTCCGTTGGACGGGCTGGTGGGGCACGCCACCCGCATTTAATCGCCAGATTGCCAGCGAAGAACCGGTTATCGGCCAGCTAGCGCGTTTTTCTCCTGTCCATTCAACGGGTCTTTATCCATTTGCGGGGCAATTGGCAGGGACACGGGCAGAGCGCTTGGCCGCGCTCTTGGCGACGGCCTATGCAGGCCCCGGTCCAATTGCGGGTGACGACAATGCCTTTCTAGTGACCATCGACCGCGACGCCGATCCGGAAGCCTTACGCCGTCTCGCCGAGGCTGGCTGCGGTGACCGCCCCTATTGCAAATATATGGTCTGGGCAGAGCGCTACACGGTTCCAACCGCCTTACCGCTTGAACCATCGCAGATAGCAACGATGGCGTTCAGCTATTTGCGTGATCGGTCACGTGGCTTTGAAAAGGCGCTATGGAACTGCGACCAATTTCCCCGCGCGGATCGCAAGCAATGTATGAAGGTACAGACATTTGTTCCAGGCGCCCAACTCGCTGATCGGCAAAGCAAAGCGCCCGTCACGTTGGTTCCCGCCGGTGAAAGGCTAACCCGCGCCTCCGCGGCCGACCCCTTGCCTGGGGCCGGCGCGGTCCTGCCCCAGAAGCCTTCACCAACACCGCCGACGCCCTAACGTCGGCGGTGTCGTCGTCTATCAAGCCGCTTCGAACATCTCCGGCGACAACGCCATAATCGCTTCTGCTCCGCCCTCGATCTTGCGGCGCAGCGCGCCAGCGTCAGGCAAAATGCGTTCGGCAAAATACCGTGCCGTCACCAGCTTGGCTTCAAGAAACGCCTTATCGCCCTTGCCATCGGCCAGTGCCTTGGTCGCGGCTGTTGCCATGCGCAGCCACATCAGGCCGAGCGCGACGATCCCCATCAAATGCATATAGCTGTGCGCGCCAGCGCCGACGTTATTTGGGTTGGCAATACCGTTCTGGACAAACCACAAAGTCGATGCCTGGAGATCATTGGTCGCGCGCTCCAACCGGGTCGCGAAATCAGCCAACGAGGCATCCTGCTTTGCCACCGCGATTTCTTCGCCCAGCATCTTGAACAGCGTCTGCACCGCGCGACCGCCATTGGTGGCGAGCTTGCGGCCGACCAGATCCATCGCCTGCACGCCATTGGTGCCTTCATAGATCATCGCAATTCGGGCATCGCGGACATATTGCTCCATGCCCCATTCGGCAATGTAGCCATGGCCCCCGTAAACCTGCTGGGCATTGGTCGCGATCTCATAGCCCTTGTCGGTGCCATAGCCCTTGATGACCGGGGTCAGCA
>JAIERC010000310.1 GCA_019747165.1 Sphingomonas sp.
TCAATAGGTTTGGGGAGGGAGAGCCGCTACGCGGCGAGAACCATCTCCGCGTCTCCGCGTCTCCGCGTGAACCAAATCACCGATAGCCGGGTAAGTCGAACCAATCCGCGGCGAGCGGCCAAGCTTCCGACACACGGTCGGTAAACACGGCATCGCGCTTTTCCAGGAAGGACGTCACCCCCTCCTTCGCATCCGCGCTGCCGCCGCGTACCCAGACGCCCCGACTGTCGAGCCTGTGCGCATCCATTGGATGACCAGCACCGAGCATTGTCCACATCATCCGTCGTGTCATCGCCACCGAAACGGGCGCGCTATCGGCGGTCAATTCCAGTGCGAGCGCACGAGCGGCGGGCAGGAGATCGTCGGGGGCATGGACGCTGCGGACGAGAAACCCTTTCAGCGCCTCCGCCGCCCCGAACACCCGGCCCGAATAGCACCATTCCAGCGCCTGGCCGATGCCGACAAGGCGCGGCAGGAACCAGCTGGAGGCGGCCTCCGGCACGATCCCGCGCCGCGCGAAGACGAAGCCGAAGCGCGCCGTGTCGCTCGCCAGGCGGAAATCCATCGGCAGTTGCATCGTCGCGCCGATGCCAACCGCCGCGCCATTAATCGCGCCAATCACGGGCTTGAGCGAGGCGAAGATCCGCAGCGCCACGCGACCGCCCGTATCGCGAACAGCTTCATGCGCGAAATTGACCGAACCATCCGCCTGGACAGGACCATCTTCGCCCTCGCGCTGGGCATAATCAAAGGTCGCATCGCCGCCGGCAAGATCAGCCCCGGCGCAGAACGCCCTGCCCGCCCCCGTCACGATCACGGCCCGCACCGCATCATCGGCATCGGTGGCATCAAAGGCGGCGATCAGATCAGCCATCATTTGATCGGTAAAGGCATTCATCCGATCCGGCCGATTGAGGGTGATGGTAGCGATACCGCCGTCCACGGCCAGGGTGATTGTCTCGAAATCGCGCATCATGCTCTCCTCACCACCCGCCCAGTCCACTCAACCAGCCTGCTTGCCCATCATCGGGTGCTGTCGAGCGAACCTTGCCATGAATTGCCCACCGAGCAACCGCGTAACGGGTTTTTAGGAGGCTACGGGGTAGCGTTGCGGCGAAATCCTTGGGTGGGCCGACGTAGCATGAACAAATTTCCCTTGATCGCGCCGCAACCGCCGCGGCTGAGCGAGCATGGCGATGCGCTGCGTCGCGTCGAGCAATCCGGTATTTTCAGTAACAATGGCCCCGAAGTCCGCGGCTTTGAAGCCGAGGTAACGACCGCCCTGTTTGGCGGCCATGGCGACAGCCTGGCGGTCGCCAATGCCACGCTGGGCCTGATGATCGCGATCCGCGACGCTGCGGGCACCCGCCATGCCCCGGGCGCGCTGGCGCTGATGCCGAGCTTCACCTTTGCGGCCACCGCCCAGGCGGCGATTTGGGCCGGACTCACCCCGCTGATCTGCGACATTGATCCGCATCACTGGAGCGCCTGTGCGGAGGCCGAACAGGCATTGCTGGATCGCTATGGGGATCGGATCGCGGTGGTGGTGCCCTATGCAACCTTCGGCAATGCGATCGATCTGGATCATTATGCCCGGCTGCGCGCCCGCCACGGCGTTGGCATCGTCGTCGATGCAGCGGCGTCGCTGGGAACGATTGACCGCAGCGGCCAAGGCTTCGGCGCGACTGCCGATTTCGCCATCGTCCATTCGATGCATGCCACCAAGACCTTCTCTGTGGCTGAAGGGGGGCTGATCCATAGCGGCAATGCGGCGCTGATTGCCCGGCTGCGATCAATGGTCAATTTCGGCTTTGACGGCAGCCGCAGCGCGACCTTGCCCGGCATCAACGCCAAGCTGCCTGAAATATTGGCGCTGATGGCCCGGATGAAGCTGGCCGAGATCGATCAGGTCTGCGCCAATCGCGCCGCGACTGAAGCGCATTATCGCACCTCGCTGCGCGAATTCACCATGCAGCATGTTCAGGGGCAACGCCGGGCATCGCAATTCATGCCGGTGCTCTTGCCAGCGGCGTTGGCGGGACGGCGCGATGCAATCATTGCGGCGCTTGCCGCCAAGGGAGTCGGCGCGGGCTGCTATTTTAGCCCGCATCTGGCCGAACAGCCGCTTTTCAAGGCGCAAGCGGTGATCACGCCAACGCCAGTCGCCGATGCCATCAGCGCGCGGATCGTCTCGCTGCCGATCACCGATGCCATGCGCCCCGGCGACGCCATCGATATCGCTGGCATTTTTACCGATATCTGCGCCCGTGAAGGGAGCCGTGCAGTCGCCGCGCGATTACAGCCAGCCCCGATCGCGTCAGTGCTGGTGATTGGCGGCGGCCCGGCTGGCACCGCACTGCTTACCGCCGCGACGAAACGCAATTGCCTGGCTGAACTGGCGCAATCCGGGCTTGTGATGGTCGAGCGTGACGGCGCGATCGGGGGCGGGCGTCTGGGCGGCTATGCGATCACATCAGACAGCACGGCGACGACCTTCCTCACCGCCGTAAAGGATAATTGCCATCCCACGCTGGCAGCACTTGCTGACCATCCCGCGGGCCAAGCAATTCGCGCCTATCCCGATACGGTTGGCGTGCCACTGACGCAGGTTGGGCCCTTGCTGCAGGCCGCCGGCGATCGGCTGGCGACGATCGTCACCGATCATGGCGGCACGATCCTGACCGGGCACGACGCCATCAACGCGACCCAAGGCACGGATGGCATTTGGACGGTCCAACTCCGCCGCCGGATCGATGGCGCCGTGATCAACCGGCGCAGCCGGGCGATCGTGATTGCAACGGGCGGGCACCAACCGGTTGATCGGCTGGCAACGCAAATCGTCGCTGGCATCCCGCTTGCCGACACATTGGGGGATCGGCTGCTCCAATCCGACGCGGTCTTGTCGGTTGGCGGGATGGCGATGGTCGCCGAACGGCTGATGGGCAAGAAATCGCCGCGCATTGTTGTGATCGGCGGGTCGACCAGCGCATTGGCGACAATTGCCCTGCTGCTGAAGCACCAGCCTGCACTGCCGCTTGGCCAGGGCGCTATTTCCTTGCTCCACCGGCGGGCGTTGCGCCCCTTTTATCCCTCCGCTGACGCGGCATTGGCCGAAGGCTATCGGGATTTCGGTCCCGACGATATCTGCCCGGTCAGCGGCTTTGTGTATCGGCTCGCTGGCTTCCGGCTCGAAGCGCGCGAACTGGTGCTGCGGATGCTTCGCGTCGATGGTCGATCGCCCGAACCGCGCGTCCAGTTGCGCCGGCTGGCTACGGACGACGATGACGCCGCTGCCGCCGCAATGCTGCAGAGCGCCGATCTCGTTATTGCTGCACTAGGCTATCGCCCGCATGCGCTGCCACTGATTGATGCGCAGGGAGACGCGATCGCGCTGGCGGCCGATACCGGCGCGCCGATGGTCGATCGCTATTGCCGCGTCACTGGGGCCGATGGCGCGCCGATAAACGGTGTCTACGGGATCGGTCTCGCGGCAGGATTCGTGCCCTGGGGGCGGCTGGGCGGCGAACCCAGCTTTCGCGGCCAGGCCAATGGGCTGTGGCAATGGCAGAATGACGTTGGGCTGATGATTGTCGATCAGTTGATCGGTGATCGGGTGCGGGCGGTGGCATGACCGCACCGGCGATCAGCGTGATCATGGCCGCCTATAATGGTGCCGCCCTGATCGGCGAAACGATCGAAAGCCTGAAGGCGCAGCGTTTCGCCGATTTCGAAGTCATCATCGTCGATGACTGTTCGACCGATACCACGCGGGACATCCTCCGCGCGATTGACGATCCGCGGTTTCGCATCATCGAATCACCGATCAACCAGGGCCCTGTCCGCACCCGCAACGGCGCCGTGGCGGCGGCACGCGGGCGTTATATCGCGGCGCTTGATCAGGATGATCTTTGCCACCCCGATCGGCTAGGCGCGCAGTGCGCCTATCTCGATGCCAATCCCGATACCGTGCTGGTCGCAACGGCAACGCGTGAGCTTGCCGATGGGGTGATCCGACACTCTTCCCTGCCTGCACTGACGCGACCAGCACTGGTCGAATGGATGCTGCAAATCTGCAATCCGCTGGTCTGGTCATCGGTTATGCTGCGGCACGATGCTGCGCAGCATTTGTCGCCATTTACCCGGCCGGAACTTCTCTATGCAGAGGATTTTGATCTCTATCACCGGCTCGCGCCGATGGGGCGGATCGCCCGGCTTGATGATGAGCTGGTCATCTATCGCAGCCATCGCGGCGGTGCGTCGCAGCGATTCACCACCACGATGAACGGCAGCGCAAAGCGCGTCCTTACCGAACGCCACCAACACCTATTTGGCGCAGAGGCCGGGATGCGTGCCGATCTGCTGAGCCGCCATGTGATGCACCGTGAACCAGTGCCCAACCGCGATCAGCTCGCCACGCTCGGCGATACCTTGCTGCGCTTGCAGACTGATTTTCTCGGTCGGACTGTGGTCGATGACGAAGATGTCCGGCTGATCCGCTGGGAGACCGCCCGGCTGTGGGGCCGGATCGGGCGTGCCGGGCTGCGCTCCGGATCGATCGATCTGGCCGATACCGTTGCCGTCAGGCCCGATCATCTCGGGCTGGGCTATGCCCGGGTCGACGAGCTTTTCCTGTCGCGACTAATCGGCGGCGTGCGAAGTGTTCGTCGCCGCTACGCCTGAACCATCAAATCGGTTTCATGCCTTAGAGTCTGATGACTTTGGATTGGGCCAACCCATACCCCGTTCGCCCTGAGCGAAGTCGAAGGGCATGCGAAGCGCGTGGGCTTCGACTTCAGCCCTTCAGGCTGAAGCCAGTCCTGAGCGCCTGCCTTGGCAGGCAGTCGAAGGGCTCAGCCCGAACGGGTATGAGGTTGAAGCGACCTAAC
>JAIERC010000322.1 GCA_019747165.1 Sphingomonas sp.
TTGCCCTGATCCGCCTGCATCTGGAAAATCTCCCGCATCTGCGACAGCGAGAAAAGGTGCGCATAGAGCAAGGGCAACATGCCCGATTTGGCCATCTTGCGGAGCTGATCGCCACGCATGTCCATCAGCTTTTCTTCATTCACCATTTGGAAGCCGCGATAGATATAGGGCTGCGCAACACCCTCGGCCTGGATGCTGACTTCGCCATCCATCAGCAATTCGGACTCGTTCAGATCGCGCATAAACGCAGCTGTACGGGCACCGGCTTGCTCAAACATCTCGTTGAACGACAGGATATTCTTGGTCGTCTCGGTCGGCTGGCCGTCGGCGAACAGCGCCTCCCCTTCATCAAATTTGCCGATCGTGTCGGACGTTGGGTCGAAGCACAGGGAGAGTTCCTCGGCATTCGGGGCCAGCTTGGCGAGCATATAGGGATAACGGCGGATATAGGCCGGCACGTAGAAATTGGGCTGGTTGATCTTGCCCTCTGCGTCGACAAACACGTTGACGCCCTCATTCAGGCCCATCAGCGCCAGCGGAATGGCATCGGGGCCCGTCGAAAAGACGATTGGCATGAACCGCTGAACCAGCGCAAATTCGTCAACGGTCACCGGAATGGCATGCTGGCCAATCAGAAACGGCGCCGTCATCGCTGGACGAATGCGATAATCGGCATGCGCCTGGCTCGAAAGCGGTTCGAGCGAATTGTAAAAAAGCGGGAGTCCCTGCGGGGCGCTGGCCATCATCATCTCCGTAAAAAATAGGTACAAGCCAAATGGCGAGTTGGCGACGCCTCTATGGTGCTCGGCGCGCGGGCGCAAGCGCTACGAGTTTGCCGGGATTCATGATCTGTCCCGGATCGACCGCCAGCTTGATCGCGCGGAGCATCCCAAGCCGGGCGGGCGAGGACAGCCGTTCCAACTCGTGCAGTTTCATCTGGCCAATCCCATGTTCTGCCGAAATAGACCCGCCTGCCGCGACAACAAGATCGTTGACATAGGGCGTAATCAGCACCGCCTGTTCAGCATACCATGTTTCCGCATCGACATCTTTAGGGGCGCGGACATGAAAATGCACATTGCCATCCCCCAAATGACCAAAGGCACCGGCGCTGGTACCGGGGAAGCGTGCTTCAACCGCGCGTGCAGCGGCGATCATGAAATCGGGCATCCCTGCCACGGGCACCGAGATATCATGCTGCACGGCTGGACCACTGGCGCGTTCCGCCGCCGAGATCGAATCACGCAGCCGCCAGAATGCGTCAGCCTGGGCCTCGCTGGCGGCAATCACTGCATCAGCGACCAGACCATCACCGATCGCGCCCGTCAGTAGCCGCTCCACGATGGCAGCTGGCGGTTCGGCATCAGCAGCAGTCGCCACCGCCTCAACTAGGACATGCCAGGGATGGTGGCCCGTCAATGGCGCGCGCGCACCGGGGACATGATCAATGACGAGTTGCAGCGAGTGATCGGGGACGATTTCAAAGCTTTCAACGCAATCGGTGGCGGCTTCCATCCGCCGCAGCAGCGCCAGCGCATCAGCCGGATTGGCAACCCCTACCCAAGCCACCGCCCGCGCGCTGACATCGGCCACCAGCCGCAACGTTACCGCTGTGATGACGCCCAGCGTTCCTTCCGCGCCAACCAGCAACTGATTCAAATCATAACCGCGATTGTCTTTTTTCAGCGCGGTCAGCCCGTCATGCACCGATCCATCGGGCAATACCGCCTCAACACCAGCGACCAGCGCGCGCATCGTGCCGAACCGCAATACCTGGGTGCCGCCAGCATTGGTCGAGGCAAGCCCGCCAATCGTCGCGCTGCCCCGCGCGCCAAGCGTCAACGGGAAACGCCGATGCTGCGCGTGAACGGCATCATGCAGATCAGCAAGGATAACCCCCGCTTCCGCCACGGCGAGATTAGCACCGGCATCAATCTGGCGAATACGGTTCATGCGCCGCAGCGACAGGATCAGCGCCGATCCATCGCTAGGCGGCGTCGCGCCGCCGACCATCGACGTATTCCCACCCTGCGGCACCAGCGGCACCCCGGCTTCGGCCGCAGCAGCCACGATCATGGCGACCTCAGCCGTCGTCGCTGGGGCAAAAATCGCCGCAGCCGCGCCATGATATCGACCGCGCCAATCCACCAGCCACGGCGCAATATCATCGCTGTCGGTGATCACTGCCTTGCTGCCAAGGCGATCCTTCAGGGTTTCAATCAGGGAAGTTTGCGCAGCGGTCATTTCGCGAGGCTATTAGCATGATGCCCGCCAACGGCAATGTCGGTGCCCCCGCCCCGTCGCCGGGGCGCAGGCCATACTGAGCCCTAGGTAAACTGGCGCTCCGGCGAAGCTGCAACACGCGGCCAGCCCTGACCAAAAAGTCGCCGCCAATTCATCCGCTGTTCAACCATTTGGGTTAACAGCGTTGCTACTCATGATGATCGCCCTGCTCTCCCCTGTACTCATGCTGCTGTTTGCCGCGCCGATGCCCGATAAAGGCGGGCAGGCCACGCAGACCGTTCAATATGGCATTTTGACCTATCGCCAACGCATCGTGATCCGCGTGCCCAAGCTGCCCGATCCACCGCGCGTGCCTGAACAAATTGCGGCGTCACCGATCCGATGGAAAGAAGTGAAGGCCGATAAATGCCTCGCGATCGGATCGATTGCGGGGGTCGCCGTCAGCAGCACCGAAAGTGTGGATTTGCTGACCATCGACGGCCACAGGCTGCGCGCCAAATTCGACGATGATTGTCCAGCGATCGATTTCTATGCCGGCCTTTATATCCGCCGCCCCATCGACGGCATGATTTGCGCGAAGCGCGATGTCATAAGATCACGATCGGGGGATTCCTGCCGTATCGAGGCGTTTAGGGAATTGCGCCGCAAGCGCTGACGTCGATCGGATTTTCGGCCTGCCCCAAGGCAAATCTTGACATTTGGGGCGGAATCCGCAACCGCCACTATTGCTTTCAGGCCCGCTAGCGGCGCGCCCTTTTTCCGGACACAGCATGACCTTTGCCGATCTCGGCCTATCTGACGAACTTCTTCGCGCAATCGAGGATTCGGGCTATACTGAGCCCACCCCCATCCAGGCGAGCGCCATCCCTTCAATCCTGATGATGCGCGACATGATCGGCGTCGCGCAGACCGGCACGGGCAAGACGGCGTCCTTTGTGCTGCCGATGATCGATATTCTGGCTCAGGGCCGCAGTCGTGCGCGGATGCCACGTTCGCTAATCCTGGAGCCAACGCGCGAACTCGCCGCACAGGTCGCCGAGAATTTCGAAAAATACGGCAAATATCATAAGCTTTCGATGGCATTGCTGATCGGCGGCGTCTCGATGACCGATCAGCTCGCGGCGCTGGAAAAGGGCGTTGACGTCTTGATCGCGACCCCTGGCCGCCTGATGGATCTGTTCGGGCGCGGCAAGATCATGCTCAACGGCTGTTCGCTTCTGGTGATCGACGAAGCCGACCGGATGCTCGACATGGGCTTCATCCCCGATATCGAGGAAATCTGCACCAAGCTGCCCAAGCAGCGGCAAACCCTGCTGTTTTCCGCGACCATGCCTGCGCCGATCAAGCGGCTGGCGGACAAGTTTCTGGAAAACCCGAAAATGGTCGAGGTCGCGCGTCCGGCCACCGCCAATGTCAACATCAAACAATGGGTGGTTTCGGTCTCGGCATCGAAGAAAAAGGACCGGCTGCGCGAGCTGCTCGGCACCGAAGATGTCAAGACCGCCATCATCTTCTGCAACCGCAAGACGACGGTGCGCGAGCTCAACAAATCGCTGCAGCGCGATCGCTATCGCTCCAGCGAAATCCATGGCGACATGGAACAATCGCAGCGTATCGCTGAGCTTGACCGGTTCAAGGCAGGCGATGTCAACATCCTTGTCGCGTCTGACGTCGCCGCGCGCGGGCTGGACATCAAAGGCGTGAGCCACGTCTTCAACTATGATGCGCCCTGGCACCCGGACGATTATGTCCACCGCATCGGCCGCACCGGCCGCGCAGGGGCGACGGGTGTTGCCTTCACCTTCGTCACGCCCGACGATGCTGAGAATATCGCCAATATCGAAAAGCTGACGGGGCAGAAGATCGATCGTTTCGCCAGCGAAGCCGCGCCTGTCGATAGCCCGGTCGATGAAGATGAGCGGGCACCGCGCAAGTCCCGGCGTAAGCCTGCCGCCAAGACCGCCACCAAGGCTGAACGACCAGCGCCCGCGGCTGCGCCAACATTTGATGATGATCGTCTGATCGATGCCCATGCCGAGCGCGCGCGGCCTGCTGCACGACCAGCGCGCGCGACCCCGAATTCGGCCCCATCAACGACGGCAACGGCCAAGCCAGTGCCGCCAAAGGCCAAACCAGCGCCGGCCCGAACGGCGGCGATTGATGACGGCGACGATGATGGCGGCTGGAACGGCCCATTGCCCGATTTCCTGCGCGCCAAGATTAGCTGACGCGCGCCATGTCGGGCATTGTCGAACGCGTGCCGATTCAGAGGATCGACAGCCCCTGCATCAATATCTGCACGATTGATCCGGCATCACAGCTCTGCACGGGCTGCGCGCGATCGCTGCATGAAATCGCTGGCTGGACGAGCGGCAGCGCTGAATGGCGCGCCAAGGTAATGGCCGCCCTGCCAGCGCGGCGACAGGCGATGACGGGCTAACGGCAGGTCAGGCGGTGGCTTGCGCCTCTGCGATCAGCGCCGCATCGATCGCCTTCGCGCGACTATAGGCGTCGCGGGCAACCAGCCGAGCGATATACGCCTCGAACGCCGCGCGCTTGGGTAGGGTACCGAACTGCACGCCCCAGATGACCTGCGATCCGACATAGACATCGGCGGCGGTAAACCGGTCACCCGCGATATAGGGCGATG
>JAIERC010000158.1 GCA_019747165.1 Sphingomonas sp.
GCGACGGCATCCGCAATCGCGATCAGTTCGGCTTTGTTGGCGGAAACGGCAGAGCCGCCGAGGGCAGTGGCCATGAGTATCAGTCCTGTTCTTGCGTGTCGGGTTCGGCCATGTCGGCCGCAGGTTCAATATTGTCGTCTTCAAATTCGTCCGCGCCGGCGGTGGAAAGCGGCGCAGTCGCCGCCAGCAGCCGGTCGGTAAACAGCAATTTGGCATCAGCGACCTGATCGAAGCCGATGGTCATCGCTTTGTGCTTCTTCACGTCGATCGTAATCTGGTCGCCTTCAACGCCGACAAGATCGCCGGTCAGCTGCTTGCGGCCATCGATCGGCTCGACCAGGTGGATGCGCGCCTCATGACCCTTCCACACGTCGAAATCGGCAAGACGCGTCAGCGGGCGATCGATACCGGGTGAGCTGACCTCAAGCCGGTACGCTTCCTTGATCGGATCACGGCCGGCCTCTTCCAGCGCGTCCATCACGTCGGAAATGCGGCGCGATAGCTCAGCGCAATCGTCGATGTTGAGCTGTCGGGTGTCGGGCCGCTCGGCCATCACCTGCAAGGTGAGGTCGCCCGCGCCGCCAAACATTTTCACGCGCACCAGATCAAAACCCAGCGCACGCGCCTCGGGCTCGATCAGGGCTGACAATGTTTGGGCGAGATCCGCCAAAAATACTCTCCAGATAAGCGACCGCGCCGCCGGGCCCGGTGGGGTCCAGCCTCTGCAGCGTTACCGATGTAGAGAAAGCGCATGGGCGATATAGGCGCAAGCCGCTATGCTGGCAAGCATTCAAGCGCGCGGCAATGCGTTTGCGGTTTTGATCCTGTTCCGGAGACCTGAAGATGCGTTCCTTTCTTGTCCTGCCATTGCTGCTGATGTCCTGTGCAGGCGTCGCCCAGCGCAACAGCCCGTCAACCTCGACGGACAAGCCCTTTACCGAAACCGTGATCGCTGATTTCGACGCGCCCTGGGCGATGACCTTTCTGCCCGATGGCCGGATGCTCGTCACCGAAAAGGACGGGCGGCTGTTGCTCGTGTCTGCCGATGGGAAGGAACGATCGGTGGTGAGCGGCACGCTGCCGGTCGATAGCGCTGGGCAGGGCGGGCTGATGGACGTGGTGCTCGCGCCCAGGTTTGCCACCAATCACCAGGTCTATTTCAGCTTTTCCGAAAGCGGGGAGGGCGGCAAGGGTGTGGTGCTGGCGCGTGGCGTGCTCGCTATCCAGCAGGTCCAGTGCGTCAGCGCGCCGTGTCCGCCGGTCGCGCGGCTCGACAAGGTAGAGATACTCCACCGTGCGCACTCCTATGTGCCCGGCAATGGCCATTATTCGGGCCGCATCGCTTTTTCGCCCGACGGTCAATATCTGTTCTACACCAATGGCGAGCGCCAGAAATTCGATCCGGCGCAGGACCTGACGACCACGCTCGGCAAGGTGCTGCGGCTGACGCTCGATGGCAAACCGGCACCCGGCAATCCCTTCTACCCTGAAACCCCGGTCAAGGCCGCCATCTGGTCCTATGGCCATCGCAACCTTCTGGGGCTCGCCTTCGATGCGGACGGGCGGTTATGGGAACAGGAAATGGGGCCAAGGGGCGGCGACGAGCTCAACCTGATTGAACCCGGCAAAAATTATGGCTGGCCGCGTGTATCCAATGGCAGCCATTATGACGGGCGCGACATCCCCGATCATGCGCCGGGTGATGGCTATGAACCACCTAAGGTTTTCTGGAACCCCGTCATTTCGCCGGGTGGGTTAATCATTTATTCGGGCAAATTGTTTCCAGCGTGGAAGGGCGATGCCTTTATCGGTGGGTTGTCGGGCCAGGCACTTGTTCGCGTCGACCTGAATGGCGCAACGGCGAAAAAGGGCGACCAATGGGACATGGGCGCGCGCATCCGCGAAGTTGAACAAGGGCCGGATGGCGCGATCTATGTGCTGGAGGACGGCGACGACGGATCGCAGGGGCGGCTGATTAAGTTGATGCCAAAGGAATAAGCCCATGAAGCGCGCACTGCCATTATTGCTCACCGTCAGTCTCGCCGCGTGCGGCGGATCGGGCGGCTCGGGAAGTACGGGCGGGACCGGCAGCGTGCCGATCGTCTCCCCGGCACCGAGCCCAACGCCGACCCCAACCCCAACGCCAACCGCGACACCCACGCCCACTGCTTCGGTTCAATCACAGGTAATCGCGACCTTCACCTCGCCCTGGGCGATGACCTTCCTGCCGGATGGCCGGATGCTAGTGACGCAAACCGGCGGCGTGCTTCGCCTGGTTACCCAGGCAGGTGTTCTGTCGACCGTTACCGGCGTGCCAACGGTTGCCACCGGTGGGCAGGGCGGCTTGCTCGACGTGGCGGTCGATCCTGCCTTTGCCTCCAATCGCAGGGTGTATCTCAGCTATTCAGAAAGCGGCACCGACGGGGCCGGGCTCGCGGTGGCACGCGGTACGCTCGCGGCCAATGATGCCTCGCTCGAGAATGTTAGCGTAATCTGGCGGCAAGCACCGAAGGTCGCCAATGACACGCGGCACTTTGGCGGGCGCATCGCCTTTTCGCCCGATGGCTTCCTGTTCGTCACTGCGGGCGAGCGGCACCAGGGCGCGCCGGCGCAGGATTTGGCGCAGACGCTCGGCAAGACAATCCGCCTCAACCCCGACGGAACGATCCCGTCGACCAACCCCTTTTTCGGCACCGCCGGCGCTAGGACCGAGATTTGGGCGCTTGGGCAGCGCAACCAATATGGCCTGGTATTCGCGCAGGACGGCCGATTGTTCGAAAGCGAGATGGGGCCGGCCGGTGGCGATGAGTTCAACCTGGTCACCCGCGGTGCCAATTATGGCTGGCGGATCGTGTCCGAGGGCGATGATGGGGAGGTGCTCCCCCGCCATTCGACCCGCCCCGAATTTGCCGCGCCGCTGTTTAGCTGGACCCCCGTCATCGCGCCGAGCGGCATGATCCAATATACCGGCACGCGTTTTATCGGCTGGACCAATGATTTCATCCTCGCTGGATTGGTGTCACAGGGTCTGGTCCGTGTGCGCGTGACCGGATCGAACGCGGCTGAAGTCGCCCGCATCCCGCTCGGCGCGCGCATTCGCGAAGTGGAGCAGGGGCCGGATGGAACGATCTGGGTGCTGGAGGACGGGGCAAGCGGCAGGCTGCTGAGGCTCACCCCGCAATAGTGGGTTGGGCGGTTTTTTGGGTTGGCCTCGCCACGCATCCCGTCGACCCCTAGGCGGGCGTGCAGTGACGAGAATGATTATTGTTGGCAATGACGCCCGCCTATAGCGCTCACACTTCTCTCCGCCCCACTCCCTTCCCCTTGCGCCGGCTCGTCAGATGAAACAGCCCGCATCGGTCGCAGCGATAGGGAAACAGCGCTAGGCCCGCCTCTTGTGCCGCCGTCACCGCTGCCTCGGCGCTGGGGTAGCGATTCTTTCTGGTGCAGGTGCTGAGCTTGGTGCGCAGGGCTGGTCCTTCATGGGGCGATCGTATTTTCTTCCATTGCGCAACGTCGAAAGCGTCCGCCCCGTCTGTGCCTGCGCAAGATGGCCGGTTTTCGGCACCTACCGGAATTTTACGCCTGTCTATTCCCCGCCGAGCGCCTCGATCCGCATCGTCGCCTCCGCCACGCCCGGATTGGCGGGGCTGCCGGTCATTGCCTCAAACATGTCGCTGAGCTTCGCGTAGCGCGTGCGCGCGTCGCGCCACAGCTCGATCGCCCCGGCAATATCGCCCACCGCTTCCGCCTGGCACGCGGCGCAGCGCACCGCATTGGCGATGTCGAGCGGTGGCGCGTCGGGCACCTGCGCGTAAAACCACAAAGCCTGCGCGCAATCACTTTCCGCCTCAGCAGCGCGGCTCGCACCGATCAGCATGTCGGCGCGGTGGCGAAGCGCATGGGCGAGCGCGAGCGGGTTGGTGCCTTGCCGCAGCATCTCAATCGCCGCACTCTGCTGCGTCAGTGCCGTGCCCAAATCGCCCGCCGCGCGCGCTGCCCGCGCGGCTTCGAGCAGCACCGCGATCTCCCTCATCCGCGCACGATCAGATAGTTCATCCGCGCGCTGGCGATGGGGCGGGTGCGATCATCCTGCCAGGCATGCGCCTCGACATTGGCGACGCGGTTGCCCAGCCGCGTGACAATGCCCCCGGCGCGGGTTTCTTTTTCGCGGCCGCCACGCATGAAATCGATCGTCACGTTGATCGGCTTGATCTGCACGTCCTCGCCATTGCTCTCGCCGGCCAGCGCATGCTGGAGCGAGGCAATCGCCGCCATTTCGAGCAGCCCGCCAATCGCCCCGCCGTGCAGAAAGCCGGGGCGGCCCATTACGTCAACGGCAAAGGGCATCATCAGCAGCGGTGGCCCATGGTCAGCGGGTTCGATGACCAGCCCGAGCAGATCGGCATAAGGTGGCAGCGTCATGTCGAAGGCACAGTCGGCAGGCCCGTCATCATGAACATGCCGGCGACATGAGCGAGCGGATTGGCCGGATCGCCATCATGCGCCATGCCGCGCACGAACGAAATGTTGCGCGTGGTGTGATAGCATTCGCCGCGCCCGATCACCGTTTTGCCCGGGGTTGCCGGACGAAGATAATCGATCCGCAGATCAAGCGTGGCATGCGGGCGGAACTGGCCGAGTCTGGTCCACACCGCCATGCTCGTTGCCTGGTCCATCATCGTCATGATCGGGCCAGAGGCAATCACGCCGGTGGCCGGGTCGCCGATCAGAAAGGGGGCATAGGGCAGTTCAAGCTCGACCCAATCGGGCCCGTGGCAACGATAGCGCACGCCAAGCCGACCGCCATGCCCGCGCCCGCCAAAGGCGAAAAACGCCTCGGGGTTGAAAACGGATGGGGCGGCAGGCGCAGTCATGATCGCGCGTCTATACATGCCGGGGCGGGAGTGCC
>JAIERC010000073.1 GCA_019747165.1 Sphingomonas sp.
CGGTGAAGAAATGCTGGGCGATCCAATCGGCCTTGTCATGCTGGTTGAAGCGGTAAGGCTGGTTGCGATGCGTGAATACATGCACGAACATCCGCCCCGCCGGGTTCAGCCAGCCGCGTGCGCGGGCGAGCAACGTTTCCCAATTGGCCATATGTTCGAACATCTCGACCGAAACGATCCGGTCAGCGACGAAATCGGGCACGAAATCATTCATGTCCGCGGTAATGATCGTGACGTTGCTCAGGCCCAACGCCTTGACCTGCCCCTCAATATAGCCGCGCTGCGGGGCTGAATTGGAAACCGCGACGATCCGGGCATTGGGGAAGCGCTCTGCCATGAACAACGTCAGCGATCCCCAGCCGCAGCCCAGCTCCAAGATGGTCTGGCCATCGGCGAGATCGGCATGCGCGACGGTTTCGGTCAGCGCCAGGATTTCGGCCTCGGCGAGCGTCTCTTTGCCCGTGGTATAAAGGCAGCAGCTATATTTGCGGCGCGGCCCCAGCGTCAGGCCGAAGAAAGCGGGCGGCAGTTCATAATGTTGTTGATTGGCGACATCGGCATGTTCGGCGATCGGGTGATCGATCATTGCCCGCGCGAACTGCTCGTCATTGGATGGGGCGCCAGCGAGTTTGCGCTTGGTCCGCGCGCACAGGAAATCGACGCCCAATTTCGTGATCGGATCGGGCAGGGGAGTCGATTCAGCGGCGCGCAGCGCCTTTTCAAGCAAGTTCATTAATGCTCTTTCGCAGGGGAATTGGCGGTTGGGGATTTGGGGAGCGGCCAGAATGCCCGGACCCGCGCCTGATAATCGCGAAAGGCATCGCCACGCGAGCGCAGCATATGCGCTTCAAGCGGCGGCAGGCCGGAGGCATAGACGAGTAGCAGATACATGAAGGCAGGGCCGGAAATGGCTAGCCAGCCCCAGCCGAAAGAGCCGTCCGGCCCGATCGCAATCACGGCATAGGCCGTCCAGCTCAGCCATTCGAAGAAGTAATTCGGATGGCGCGACAGGCCCCATAAGCCCGTGTTGCAAATCTGCCCGCGATTGGCTGGGTTGGCGCGGAACCGGGTGAGCTGCTGATCGGCAACCGTCTCGCCAAGCACGGCAATGACCAGGATCAGCGTGCCGACCAGGTCAGACCAGGCAATTGCCGTGGCGGGGTTGCGCGCGGCCAGCATGATTGCGCCGACCAGCAGCAATGCTGCCGCTGCCTGAATCTGCAAGAAAATGAAAAGCTGCCGGGAAAAATTATCGCCCCATTCGCGGCGAAGCTCGGCATAGCGTGGGTCATCGGCATGTTTTGTGGTGCGGATGGCGATGTGCAGGCCAAGCCGCAGCGCCCAGCCGGCGACCAAAGCGGCGACCAGCCATTGCCGCGTGCCGGGCGGGCCATCAAGCGGGGCAAGCGCTGCAATAACGCCTGCGATTCCGATCGCGAAGGACCAGATTGCGTCGGTCCATCCGGATTGACCCGGGAGGCGCGCAATCGCCCAGGCGCCGGCCATGACAGCCGACAGGAAGAGCGCGATAAGGAGGATTAGGGTGGCGAAGGTCATGGAATAGGATACGGATGGACGACTTTTTTGGATGATCGTCCAGCAAAAGAAATCCAAAAAGCGACAGCGCTCGTATCTAATCGGGTGCTGTAGGTGGGGTAAAGGCAGCGGGGGGCTGCGGCGTAATGCGATTTGAAAACGATGCCGTGCTTGATATTGCGATCATAGGTAGCGGAATTTCCGGCCTTTCTGCCGCCTGGCTATTGGCAAAGCGCCACCGGGTCACCCTGTTCGAAGCCGATGGCCGGATCGGTGGCCATAGCCATACTGTGGTGGCACCCAGCGGCCCGGTCGATACCGGTTTCATCGTCTATAACGAATCAACCTACCCGAATCTGACGGCGCTGTTCGCGCATCTCGAGGTGCCGACCAAGGCATCTGAGATGACTTTTTCGGTGTCGATCGATGACGGTCGGCTGGAATATGGTGCCAATGATCTGGGCAGCCTGCTCGCCCAGCGGCGCAATATCTTCCGCCCGCGCTTCTGGTCGATGATGCGCGATCTGCTGCGTTTTTATCGGCAGGCACCGCGCGATCTTGCCGGTTTGGGGGATGAAAGCCTAACCGACTATCTTGATCGGGGCGGCTATGGCGTGGCGTTCCGCGAGGATCATCTTTATCCGATGGCTGCCGCGATCTGGTCGACGCCGTCCACTGATATCCCGCTATATCCCGCCGCCGCCTTTATCCGCTTCTGGGATAATCACGCGCTATTTGAACTCGGTCAGCGGCCGATCTGGCGGACGGTTGATGGCGGCAGCCGGGAATATGTGAAGCGGCTGACAGCTTCCTATGCCGATCGCATCATCCGGGACGCCCCGGTACGCTCGGTTCGCCGTTCGGGTGGTCGGGTGGATATCACCACCGATCACGAGACTCGCCAGTTCGATCATGTCGTACTGGCGTGCCATGCAGATCAGGCGCTGGCGATGCTGAGCGATGCTGATTCGGCTGAACAAGCCTTGCTCGGTGCCTTTGGCTATCGGTGTAACGATGCGGTGCTGCACAGCGATGCCGCGCTGATGCCGCAGCGCCGCCGCACCTGGTCGAGCTGGAACTACGCCGCCGCTGGCGCGGGTGCGAGCAAGCTGTCGGTGACCTATTGGATGAACCGGTTGCAGGACCTGCCCGACAGCAGCCCGTTGTTCGTCACGCTCAATCCCTTGCGTGAGCCTGATCCGGCCAGCATCATCTGGCGCGGCATTTATGAGCACCCGGTGTTCCATACTGCCGCCATCCACGCACAGCAGCAGTTGTGGTCGTTGCAGGGCAATCGCAACAGCTGGTTTTGCGGCGCCTATTTTGGCGCAGGCTTTCACGAAGATGGGCTTCAGGCCGGGCTTGCCGTGGCGGAGCAATTGGGCGGCGTGGCGCGCCCTTGGACAGTGGCCAATCCATCCGGCCGAATCCATGTGCACGCTGCCGAACACCCGCCGCTATTGGCGGTAGCATCATGACTCAATCGGCATTGTACCGGGGCAATGTGATGCACCAGCGGCATAGGCCGCGCCGCCACCGGCTCGATTATCGCCTGTTTATGCTGCTGCTCGATCTCGATGAGGTTGAAGCGCTCGGCCAACGGTTGCGGTTTTTCTCGCGAAACCGGTTCAATCTGCTGTCATTCAACGATCGCGATTATGGCGATGGGTCGCGGGTGCCGCTTCGGACGCAGATCGAACGGCATCTTGATGATGCCGGGCTGTCAATCAATGGCGGGGCGATCCGGCTGCTGACGATGCCGCGCATGTTTGGCTTCGCGTTCAACCCGCTCAGCGTTTATTTTTGCTACCGGCCTGACGCGACGCTCGCCGCCATCTTGTATGAAGTGAACAATACATTTGGGGAGCGGCACAGCTACTTGCTGCCGGTTGATCCCGCCGCTGGCCTGCCGGTCAGGCAAACAGTGCCCAAGGCGTTTCACGTATCGCCATTCATCGGGATGCAGATGGATTATGCTTTTCGGGTGTCCCCTCCCGCTGAACGGCTGGCCATTGCGATTACCGGCACTGGTGCCAGTGGTGCGGTGATAACCGCCGCCCTTGTCGCCCACCGTCATGCGTTGACCGATCGGGCGCTGTTTGGCGTACTCGCCGCCTATCCGATGATGACGTTCAAAGTGGTTGGCGGCATCATGTGGGAAGCCCTTAAATTGTGGATCAAGGGCGTGCCACTCCAGCCCAAACCTCCATCGCCCGGCCGCGTGATTACCGTGCCGTCTGCCCAGGTGACCAAATCATGTATCTGAATGATGGCGGCATGCCCGCAACCCCCGATCCCATGCCCGTCGCCGCTCAGCGTGGGGCAGGCAATTGGCTCGCCCGCCGCGTGCTGCGCTATATCCATAAAGGGCGGCTGACGATCATTTTGCCATCGGGCGACGCAATCGCCCAAACGGGGGAGGTGCCGGGGAATGAGGCGACGCTGATCCTGCATCATCCGCGCGCGATCCGGCGGCTGCTCACGCGGGGCGATATGGGCTTTTTCGATGGCTATGTCGCTGGCGACTGGTCATCGCCCGATCTGGTCGCGTTGCTCACCCTGCTCGCTGATAATGTCGAGCGATTGCAGAAGACGATTGACGGGCTTGCCGTTGTTCGTCTCGCCAAAAGACTCCGCCATTTGGTACGACGTAATTCAAAGCGGGGCAGCCGGCGCAACATCTCTTTCCATTATGATCTAGGCAATGATTTCTACCGGCTCTGGCTGGATGAAAGCATGACCTATTCGTCGGCCTGCGCCGTTCAGCCGGGGCAGACGCTTGAAGACGCCCAGCAGGCCAAGCTGAAGGCCATTGCCGGCATGCTTGATCTGCACGGCAGCGAAACCGTGCTGGAAATCGGCTGCGGCTGGGGCGCGCTTGCCGCCCATCTGGCGCCGCTCTCCGCCAGCGTGACCGGGGTTACGCTATCGCGCGAACAGCTTGCCGTGGCCCGCGATCGGTGCGCTACCGCCGGCCTCAGCAATGTCGACCTGCGGTTGCAGGATTATCGCGATGTACCCGAACGCTTCGACCGGATCGTCTCGATTGAAATGATCGAAGCGGTGGGGGAGGCATATTGGCCAGTGTATTTCGATACGCTGCGCGCGCGGCTGGCACCTGGTGGCACAGCGGTGCTGCAAATCATCACCATGCGCGACGATTTGTTCGATTCCTATCGAACCCGCAGCGATTTTATTCAGCAGCATGTTTTTCCGGGCGGGATGCTGTTGTCGCACGACGTGATCGAACAGCAGGCGCAACGCGTTGGGCTAACGCTTGATGGCGTCACGACTTTCCGCGAAGGCTATGCCGCGACGCTGGCAGAATGGCGCCGGCGATTCACCGGTGCAGCCGATGAGGTTGCCAAATTGGGATTCGATCGCGATTTTTGTAGGCTCTGGACTTATT
>JAIERC010000443.1 GCA_019747165.1 Sphingomonas sp.
TCAGCCCCCATGCTCAGTTCCTGCGCGCGGGGCAGAAAATGGGCGACCTGATGCTGATCGACACGATGATCAAGGACGGGTTGATCGACGTTTTCAACGGCTATCACATGGGCATCACTGCCGAAAACCTGGCCGAAAAATATCAGGTCACTCGCGCCGATCAGGACGCCTTTGCCGTCGCGTCGCAGAACAAGGCCGCCGCCGCCCGCGCCGAGGGCCGCTTCAGGGAGGAGATTGCCACCGTCACGATCAAAGGACGTAAGGGCGACACGCTGGTTGAGCACGACGAATATATCCGCGACGGGGCAACCATAGACGGCGTCTCCGGCCTAAAGCCCGCTTTCAAAAAGGATGGCACCGTGACGGCTGCCAATGCCAGCGGCCTGAACGATGGCGCCGCCGCGCTTGTCATCATGAGCCGCGCCGAAGCCGAACGCCGCGGATCCCCCATTCTGGCGCGGATCGCCAGCTGGGCCTCAGCGGGCGTCGATCCCTCAATCATGGGAATCGGCCCCGTGCCCGCCACCCGTCGCGCGCTCGAAAAGGCTGGCTGGGCGATCGGCGATCTCGACCTCATTGAATCGAACGAAGCCTTTGCTGCACAGGCACTGTCAGTGAACAAGGAACTTGGCTGGGACCCGGCCAAGATCAACGTTAATGGCGGCGCGATCGCCATTGGTCATCCAATCGGGGCATCGGGCGCGCGAATCCTGACGACGCTGATTCACGAAATGGCGCGACGCGATGCCAAAAAGGGTCTCGCTACCCTGTGCATCGGCGGTGGGATGGGAATCGCATTGTGCGTGGAGCGCTAAGGGTCGCTGCACTGCGACATATTGTTCGTTCATCGACGGTTAAGTTGTATGATAATTTCGTAGGTGTGGCAATCCGGTGACAATATTGGCCGAATAGGTGCATCAGACCGACAGAGCATCAACGTCCATATTGCATATTTTTGACGGACAGACATGAATGCCGTTGTTCGGGCAGTTCCGCCTGAGAACAGGGGCATATCCATGAAACTAAAGACGCTCATGAGCGCCACCGCGCTCGTTGGAATTTTGGCAAGCCATCCGACAATCGCGTCGGCACAATCGGCACCACCTGCAAAGACATCGGTCGACGATAAAGCAGCAGACACGAAGGCCGAAGAAGACGACAAGGCTATTGTCGTCACCGGCTCACGCATCGCGCGTCCTGAATATTCAGGGGTGCTCCCCGGTGTGCAGGTTTCTGGCGAATTCATTCAAGAGCGCGGTTTTACCAGCGTCCTTGAAGCGTTGAATGATCAACCACTTATCGGCCCTGGCGCCAGCCCTCTGGGCACCAATGGTGGACAAGCGGCAAGCCTGGGTGCTTCCTTTGTTGATCTGCTCGATCTGGGAACGAACCGGACGCTAACGTTGGTCAATGGCCGTCGCTTCGTCTCTGGCAACGCCGCGTCGTTGTTCGTGCAAGGCAACACCTCGGGCGGCCAGGTCGATCTGAACTCGCTGCCTAGCACGCTGGTCGACCGCATCGACGTTGTGACCGTCGGTGGTGCCGCCGCTTATGGATCAGACGCTATCTCTGGTGTCATTAACGTGATCCTTAAGGACAAATATGAAGGCAGCGAATTTGGCGCACTCGCCGGTGTCACCGATAAGGGGGATGCTGCGCGCTATCAGATTCGCGGCCTTGTCGGCCGAAATTTCATTGACGGCCGCCTGAATGTTGTTGCCTCGGCGGAATACACACGCGAAGATGGCCTTCAGGCCGATGCGCGCGAATTTCAGCTGCGTCGTGGTAGCACGCTCACCAGTTTTGCAAACGGGTCGCTCCGCAATCCAAACTTCACGTCCGCGATTATCGACGCGACCAACTTGAACAACGGCGCATTCCTGCGCGCTTCAGATGACGGCATTCCGTCGACCGGTTTCGGCTTTAACCTTGTCAACATCTCATCGAGCTTCAACGGTACCATCCTGAACCTGAATTCCCAGCCGACGGCGACGCCTTACGTTGCCAATGCTCAGAATTTCATCTCGTTCCAGAATGGCCTCACGCCCACTAATGGTACCCCAACCCAGACTGGCACCGCTTTTTTCTCGACGACGGCCCAGCTCATCAATGGGTTGCCCGGCGTTGCGCTCTCTATCGGTGCGCTGAGTGGTAACGGCCGCAATGGCCGCGCAACCGCAATCACGGGGTTGCCGATCACCACGTTTGCACCAACGGCGCTTCCAGCTGGGGTAACCGCTGCGCAGGTTTTCACGCAATTCGGCATTACGCCGCCAGCCGGCTCTACTGCGGCCCAGCAGAGCACCCTAGCAATCAACGTGCTTCAGGCGAATCGGCCGACGCAGCGCGAGTTCTTCAACGCAAATCCAAATGTTCCGGTTAACTATTTCCTCGGCACATTTATCCCAGGCCTGCCCCGTATCGCTAATACCGATACGAGTTTGGTGACGGTTGCCGGCGTGCAGGTGCCGGTCAACCAGGTGCTGCCCTTCGTCGCCGTCCCACTGGAATTTAATTCTGACGGCTCGATCCGTCAGTTTACCGCAACCACGCTTCGACCTGGCCAAGAGGGCAATGTTTCGCAGTCGCCTGGTTCGGACACAAGCAACCTTCTAGGACTTCGCAACGGTGTGCTGCGGACCCAGCAGGAGCGCCTTGTTTTCAACCTGAACGCCAATTTCGAACTGACGCCCGATATCACGCTGTTTACGGAGAATTTGTTTTCGCGCACCGACTCGATTGCGCTTAGAAGTGGGGCAAGCGGCAATACCGTGTCTGCCTCGGTGGAAAACGCGCCACTCAACATCAACGTCAACAACCCGTTCTTGACAGCTGGTAACTTAGCATCGCTCAGCGCCGTCGGAATCGGCACCGGCGCTGGCCAGGTGCAGAATTTCGCCGTAACGCGATCAAACCAGGACATCTTTGGCGACAACCCACTTCGAAACCTGGCCAACACGTATCGCCTCGTTGCGGGCGCACGGGCCAAGTTTAAGTTCCTTGGCAAGGACTGGAATGCTGAATTGTCGGGGACCTATGGCCGTGCTCAGCAGAGCACGTACACCACGCAGATCCTCGATATTGAGTATCAGTTAGCGCTTGACACCGTCCGCGATACCAGCGGCCAAATCCGTTGCCGGTCCCAGCTATTCCCGGCCCAGTATCTTGGCCGCACGCCGACTGGAACGGTCTCCAACCTGACACGTCAGCCAGGTGCGGGCGGCATTCCAACCGAAGTCGTATTCACTCCAACGATCACGCAAGCCCAGATCGATGCCTGCCAGCCACTCAATCCATTCGGCTTCAATCAGATGTCGAATGCGTCAAAGGCTTATGTCCGTCAGGATGTTCTGTTCGAGAACACCTCAACCCAAACCTTCATTCAGGGCTTTGTTGGTGGTGGTGTGTTCGATTTGCCTGCTGGCACCTTCTCTATCAACGCGGCGGCAGAATATCGGCACGAATCGCTGAACTTCACGTCGGATGCGCTGAATCAGTTGGGCCGTGGTCGTGCGGCACCATCGGCGACGACAGTCGGCAGCATCTCGGTAATCGAAGGCGGCGTGGAAGCACAGGTCCCGGTGTTCGGGGACAACTTCCTGCCATT
The DNA here is from genome assembly GCA_019747165.1 of Sphingomonas sp. GTDB lineage: Bacteria > Pseudomonadota > Alphaproteobacteria > Sphingomonadales > Sphingomonadaceae > Sphingomonas. The sequence continues at coordinate 3,608 of JAIERC010000443.1, forward strand.
CCTGGGTAGGCTGGAGATCAACCCGGCATTCCGTGTGTCACGGCAAACCGGTTCGGCTGCAACCTTCCGCAATCTTGCCGGCAATGTCGTTACGCCCACCTCTCAGGGTGATCCCTCGATCATCTACTCGTTCGCTGGCACATGGCAGCCAATCCCGGTTACGGATGTCACTTTCCGTGGCAACTATACCCGCTCGATCCGCCAGCCTTCGGTAGTCGAACTGTTCCTAGGCGGTCAGCCAGCGTTTGCGGTGACAACCGATCCCTGCGGGCCAACCTTGATCGATAACGGTACATCGGCTGCAACGCGGCGAAACAACTGTCGTGCGGCACTAATCTCGCTCGGCATCGCACCCAATGCCACGGCCGCTGATACTTTCTTGTCGACCTTTATCCCCAACAATATCAGCCTTCCCGGTTCGTTTGCGGGTGCTCCTGGCCTTCAGCCTGAACGCGCTGTCAGCTGGACGGTTGGTGGTAACTTCACGCCAAGCTATATTCCCGGTCTGGCGCTGTCGGTTGATTACATTAACCTCGATTTGGCGAACATTATTCAGCCGACGAACCCAACCCAGGCACTGAACTTCTGCTATGAAAGCCAGACGTTCCCTGACACATCACCGCAAACTGGCTCCAATGCCTGTAACTTTGTTACCCGCAATAGCACTGACTTCCAGATCGCTCCTGGATTTGCATCGGGTTTCATCAACCTCGCGGCAACAAAGCTTCGCGCTTACAACATTACGGGTCGTTATACCTTTGATCTGCCGAAGAATCTCGGAAAGATGACGATCCGTTCGGGTGCTTACCATCTCGTCGCTTTCGACTCATCGGCCAATGGCACATTCTCCGACGTGATTAGATCGGCGGGCACGCCTGCGCGCCCACAATGGGAAGTGCAGACCACACTCCGCTATCAAAAGGGTGGGTTCTTCACGCAGGGCACCTGGAACTGGGCCGACCGGACACGCTTCTTCTCGGGCGGACAGCCGGCGACGATCGATTTCGTTCCGGAGATCTCTGTTCCATCGGTTAACACCTTTGACATTGTCATTGGTGCCGACATCAATAAAAAGTTCCGTATTCAGTTCAACATCCTGAATGCGACTGATGTCAGCTATCTCGGCAGTGATTTCCAGCTTGCGGCTGGTAATATCACCGACAATATCGGCCGTCGCTTCCAGTTGGCGATCACATCGCGTTTCTGATCTGACGACAGGTTATTCAAGAAAAGGGGCCGTTCGAGTAATCGAGCGGCCCCTTTTTTATACTGAGAGCATGATCCGCAGGAAGACCCCGGCGCTATGCGCGGCAGCTAGAGTCTGATGACTTTGGATTGGACCAACCCAAACCCCGTTCGCCCTGAGCGAAGTCGAAGGGCATGCGAAGCGCGTGGGCTTCGA
>JAIERC010000392.1 GCA_019747165.1 Sphingomonas sp.
GCCCGACCGCCGATTCCCCCCGGGAACCGGATATCAGCCATGTGAATTCGGCCAGCGGCGAAACCTGGTTTGGCCACCCACGCCAGCTTGCGCGGCTGTTTTCGACCGAAGCGATGGAGCGTTTCGGCTATTATGGCATGCGCGCGCTGCTGACGCTCTATCTGGCGCAGCATTTCCTGTTCAGCGATACAACGACAACCGGCATTTATGGCGGCTTCACCGCACTTGTCTATCTGACGCCGCTGATCGGCGGGCTGATGGCCGATCGGTTTCTGGGGTCAAAACGCTCGGTAAAATTCGGCGCGATCATGATGTCGCTCGGCTATCTGACGCTCTGCTTTGGCGGCCAGCCTGCCAAACCCTTCGCGACCATCGATGGCCAGCGTTATGAAGTGACGGTGCAGGGCACCGGCGAGGCGCGCCGCCAATTCGTGGTCGACGGCACCCAGCAATTGCTGATCAAGGGCAATGATGACAAGACTGTCTCGTTGCTTGATGGCAATGGCAAGGAAGCACGCCGTGTTGCGGCGGGTGGGTTCCAAGCAGGGGGCGAGCGCGCGCCGCTATCGGTTTTCCTGCTGTTGATCGGCCTGGCGCTGGTCACGATCGGCAACGGCTTTTTCAAGCCCAACATCTCGACAATGGTCGGGGCGCTCTATGCCCAGGGCGATCGGCGACGCGATGCGGGCTTCACGATTTTCTATATGGGGATCAACCTCGGTTCGCTCTTTTCGCAGATACTGTGCCCGATCCTTGCGGTTGGCATGTTCGGCTGGGGTGGGCTCGGCTGGTGGGCGGGCTTTGCGCTTGCCGCGGCCGGCATGCTGGTGTCGTGGCTGCTCATCCAGTTCGATGGCGGCAAGCTTGATGGCATTGGTGACCGCCCGGCTGACGCACCAGCCAACCGTGACTGGTTCATCTATATCGGCGCGATGCTGGCGATCCCGGTGGTGTGGCTCCTGTTCACCAACCTGATGAATTATGTCCCGCCGGCTGCAGGGTCGGGGATCGTCGGTTATTTTCTGGGTCTGCCGGTGATGGGCAAGATCATGTTCGGGACCTTTCTGGTCAGCGTGCCGGGTATTCTGATCTGGTCCTTCTTCAATGGATCGAAGCAGGAATTCCAGATGATGCTGGCGGCGATGGTGCTGATCACCTTCAACACCGTGTTCTGGACATTGTTCGAACAAGCCGGATCGTCGCTAACGCTGTTTGCCGATCGCAACACGGATTTGTCGGTGTTTGGCTGGTTCTCGATTTCAGCCGGGCAGACACAATTCTTCAACGCGCTGTTTATCGTGCTGCTCGCGCCGGTGTTCAGTGTGATGTGGAACGGCATGGCCAAGCGCGGCATCGAGCCGACCATCCCGATCAAGTTCGGTATTGCCCTGATGGGGGTTGGTGTCGGGTTTCTGGTGCTGGTGTGGGGATCGCAATTTGCCGGGGCTGATTACAAGGTCGGGCTCTGGTGGCTTGCAGGGCTATATCTTATCCATTCGATGGCTGAGCTGTGCATATCGCCCGTCGGCTTGTCGATGGTCACCAAATTGTCGATCGCGCGGATCGTCGGCATGATGATGGGCGTGTGGTTCCTGTCGATCGCGGTCGCGCAATATGTGGCGGGCATCGTCGCGCAATTCGCCAGCGTTGAAACGGTGGGCGGGCAGGTGACCAATTTGAAAGTCAGCCTCGATACCTATGTCGGCGTGTTCACGACTATCTCGGAAATCTCGATCGCCCTTGGCGCGCTGTTGCTGCTGCTGTCCTTCCCACTCAAGAAGTGGATGCACGGCGTCCAGTGATCGTCTAGGCTCCCCGGCATAGGGCTGGGGAGCAAGACGATGAATGGAACGATGACGGTCGCGCTGGCGGCGGCGAGCTTTGTGGGCAGCCATTTCCTGCTCTCGCATCCCTTGCGTGCGCCGATCGTCAAAGCGGCAGGCAATGGTGGCTTCACCATCCTTTATGCGCTGGTAGCCTTTGCGACCTTGGGATGGATGGCCAATGCCTATAAGGCGGCTCCGATCACGCCCCCGTTATGGGACGTCGGCGATGCGTTTTGGGCAATAGCAACGGTGATCATGTTGTTGGCGAGCCTGTTGCTGATGGGGTCGCTGATCGGCAATCCCGCGCTGCCCGGACCGGTGGCCGCAGCGCCAGCCAAGGCGCGGGGCGTGTTTGCGATCACGCGCCATCCGATGATGTGGTCTTTTGCGCTATGGAGCCTGGCGCATGTGCTCGTCTTCCCGGTCGCAGCAAACCTGATTCTCGCCGGGGCCATCGCCACGCTCGCCTTGGTCGGTGCGGCGCTGCAGGATGCCAAGAAGCGCGTTCTGGTGCCCGAAGTCTGGCATGTCTGGGAACAGCGCACGGGATATTGGCCCTTCGCCGCGATCGCCGCGGGCAAGGCCAGTTTTGGCGGCTTCCGCCCGCATGACATTGCCGGTGGCCTGGTGATCTGGCTGGCGGCGACCTGGGCGCATATCCCGATGGCCGGGATTGCCGCTGGCATTTGGCGCTGGGTGGGGTGATCCGGCGTTAGAGTCTGATGACTTTGGATTGGACCAACCTAAACCCCGTTCGCCCTGAGCGAAGTCGAAGGGCATGCGAAGCGCGTGGGCTTCGACTTCAGCCCTTCAGGCTGAAGCCAGTCCTGAGCGCCTGCCTTGGCAGGCAGTCGAATGGCTCAGCCCGAACGGGTATGATGTTGAAGCGACCTAACGTCATCACGCTCTAAAGCCGGACCATTGCCATCATCCGTTCGCCATAACGCGGCCCGGCGGTGCCGCCGCGCGGCGCGGCGGCGTCGAGATCAGCGAGATCCTGCGCGGTGAGCGTGACATCGGCGGCACCCATCGAATCCTCCAGCGTCACCCGCCGCTTGGAACCGGGGATCGGCACGATATCTTCCCCTTGCGCCAACAGCCAGGCAAGCGCGATCTGCGCGGCGCTGACGCCGTGCGCGGTCGCGATCCGCTGAACGACGGCGACCAGCGCCATGTTCTTGGTGAAATTCTCGGCCGAATAACGCGGATCATTGCGGCGATAATCACCCTCGGGCAGATCGTCGCGCGACGTGATTTGCCCCGTTAAAAAGCCGCGCCCGAGGGGCGAATAGGGGACAAAGCCAATGCCGAGCGCGCGGGCGGTGGGCAGGATATCGTCCTCCACATCGCGTTCCCACAGCGAATATTCGCTTTGCAGCGCGGCGATCGGGTGAACGGCGGCCGCCTTGCGCAGCGTTTCGGCCCCCGCTTCGGACAGGCCCAGATGCCGCACCTTGCCCTCCTTCACCAGCTCCGCCATCCCGCCCACCGTCTCGGCAATCGGCACGGACGGATCGACGCGGTGTTGATAGAAGAGATCGATCGTGTCGATGCCCAGCCGCTTGAGCGATCCCTCTACCGCCCGGCGCGCATTGGCGGGCGATCCGTCGACCCCGGTCATCCGGCCCTCTTCGAACCGAAAGCCGAATTTGGTCGCGATCACCAGGCCGTCGCGCTTGCCCTTGATCGCGCGACCGAGCAGCTCCTCGTTACGCAGCGGGCCATAGATTTCGGCGGTGTCGAAAAAGGTTACGCCCAGGTCGATCGCGCGGTGGATCGTCGCGATGCTCTCCTCCGCGTTCGCGGCACCGTACATGGCCGGGCCAACCCCCGCCATCGGCATGAGGCCAAGGCCAAGCGCCGATACGGTCAAATCGGGTCCCAATTGCCGATATTTCATGCGATTTGTCCTTCGATCAGCAGGTCTTCAGGCGATATTGGCGCAGGCGCCGCGCGCGCTGACAGCGTCGCGGTGGCGGCGAGGTCCATTGTTACGTTGCCTAGCGTCCGCATGATATCGGGGAAGGTCTCGATCGCAACGAGCAGCCCAAGCGGCGCGATCGGCACCCCCATGGCGGCGGCAATCGGCGCGATTGAGCTGATAAAGGTGATCGAGCCCGGCAGGCTGACCGCCCCCAGCGTGGTGATCGATGCCATTGCCACGCCCGCCGCCAGGCTTTGCCAGGTCAGCGGCACGCCGAACAGCGTCGCAATATAAATGGCAACCGCCAGGTTCATCGCCGGGCCAGTCGCGCGAAATATCGCAACCGCCAGCGGCAGGATGATTCCCGAATGCTGGGTGTGAACGCCAATCTGCTCGGCCCCGCGCAGCATCGCGGGCAATGAGACGAGCGAGGATTGCGTGCTGATCGCCACCGCCTGTGCCGATGCCGTCGCCCGCGCGAACCGGAAGATCGACACCCGCCCGCCAATCGCGCCCAGGAAGAACGAGGCGATCCAAAGCACCGTGCCCACGCTGGCGACGATCAGCACATAATGGAGCAGCGCGCCAAATGCCTCGGTCCCTGCCTTTGCCCCCACCAGAAACGCCAGCGCAAACACGCCGATCGGCCCCAGCCACAGCACCCAGCCGATCACGACGATCATCGCATCGGCGAGCGCGCGGAAGAAGCCGACGAGCAGGTCGCGCTGTTCCTGGGCCAGCCGGGTGATCGCAAAGGCAAAGGTCAGGGTGAAGACGATCAGCGGCAGGAACGCGTTGTTCGCCGCTGCCGTCACGGGGTTGCTCGGCACGATTGCGGCCAGAAAATCGCCAAAGGGCGGCACCTCACCGATTGCCTTCACATCGGGTAGTGATGCCCTTAGCGCCGCACCCGCACTCGGGTCGATCGGCCAGACGGACAGCAGCAAGGGCGTGACAAAGGCCGACATGATCGCGCCCGACCAGAGCAGCACCATGAACAGGATCATCGCCCGGGTCGCTAGCTGGCCGGCGCGCGCGGCATCGGCGGTCGCGGCAATGCCGATGACGAGCAGCGAAACGACCAGCGGCACGATCGTCATCTGCAAGCCGTTCAGCCAGGCGGTGCCGATCGGCTGGGCGATCAGAATGCCGATCGGGGCAAAACCCTGCTCCGCGGCGACAATTCCCAAAGCCATCCCGGCAATCAGTGCAACTAAGATCCGGGTTGCTTGCGACATGCTCGATTATCTCCGTTGGGGAC
>JAIERC010000289.1 GCA_019747165.1 Sphingomonas sp.
ATGATCTTACCGATCAGGCGATCGGCTATCTGCGCACCCACCGCGCCATCACGCCCGATCGGCCGTTCTTTCTCCAGCTCGCTTATTCGGGCGCGCACTCCCCGCTCCACGCCAAGCCCGCGCTCCGCGATCGCTTCAAGGGCCGCTTTGACAAGGGCTGGGACGCGGTCCGCCGCGAGCGGATCGAGCGCCAGCGCAAGCTCGGCATTGTCGAGCCAACGACGCAGCTCCCGCCGCTCTCCAAGGGTGCTGATCCCTGGGATGGCCTGACGTCCCAGCAGCGCAAAGTCTATGCGCGCTATATGGAGGTCTATGCCGGCGTCATCGCCTCGCTCGATGAAAATATCGGGCGGCTGACGGCAGAGCTCGACGCGCTTGGCGTGCGTGACGACACGCTGATCGTTCTTTTTTCGGACAATGGCGGCTCGCCGGAGGGAACGCCGCTCGGCACCCCCAATATTTTCGCGTCCGCGCTCGGCCGGGCGATACCGCTCGATAATGCCGAAAAGCTGCTGCCGGAGATGGGCGAGAAGGACACCTTCCCGCATTATCCGATGGGTTGGGCCAATGCATCGAACACGCCGTTTCGACTCTACAAGCAATTCACAAATCTCGGCGGGGTCGCTGATCCGCTGATCGTCAGCTGGCCCAAGGGGATCGCGGCCAAGGGCGAAATCCGCAAGCAGTTCGTCCATGTCATTGATCTGTTCCCGACACTGCTCGACGCTGCCAAGGTCGAGCGACCCGAGCTCTATCAAGGCCGCCGCCAAAAGCCCGTCGATGGCGCGAGTTTCACCGCCACCTTCGCGTCGCCCGCCGCCGCCACACGGCGCGAGCAATATTATGAGCTGGGCGGCTACCGCGCTTATGAAGAAGGCAAATGGCGGCTGGTGACGCTGCACGAACGCGGAAATAGTTTCGATGCCGATGCCTGGGCGCTGTATGATCTGTCGACTGATCCGACCGAACTGACCGATCTGGCCGGCCGTCACCCGGATATCGCCGCCTCACTCAAGGCGAAGTGGGACAAGGCAGCGCGCGCCAACAATGTCTATCCGCTCGATGATCGCAATTTGATCGTCAAGATGAGCCAGCAGCGCACGGCAGAGATTAGGCCGTTATGGGAATTCCGCCCGCCCGTGCCTTATCTGCCGGTCGATGCGTCACCCCTGGTCTGCGGGCTTGATCACAGCATAGAGATCGCGATTGATCGGCCCGCCAATGTCATGGACGGAGTGCTGGTCGCGCATGGATCAGCCCCGGCCGGCTATGTGATCTATCTGAAGGGGGGCCAGCTTTTCTATGACAGCAGCCTGATCCCCTGGACCGAACGGATCGCCGGTGGGCCAGTGCCCGTCGGCAAATCCGTCATCCGCTATGTCCAGAAGATGACGGTCCGCCCGTTCGAGGGCGGCGGCACCTTATTCGTCAATGGCGACCAGCGCGCGACGCACAAGTTCGACAAGATCATCGCCTCACCCAGCTATGACGGGATGTCGATCGGTCGCGATTTCGGCGCACCTGTCTCCACTGCCTATAGCGGCGCCAACCCCTTTGCGGGCACGATCGAGCGCGTCACGATCAAGGTCGATAGCCGCCCACCAACACTGCAGGAAATCCGCAGCTTCATCAAGGCGATGCAGATCAAGGTGTGATCCGTCTGCCGCCGCTTTAAAGCGTAATGAAGTTAAGTCGCTTCAACCGCATACCCGTTCAGGCTGAGCGAAGTCGAAGCCCACGCGATCCGCATGCCCTTCGACTTCGCTCAGGGCGAACGGCCTATGGTTTGGTCCAATCCAAAGTCATCACCCTCTAAAACCGGCGGCGGACCTCAATGGCATCGCTTTGGGCGGGGAGCAGCACTTCCTCGCCATCATGGCCGATTTCCAGCCGACCGTGATAACGCGACCGGGCATCGCCCAGAAACGGTCCCTCCAGGATCGAATAGGGCAAGGGCGGCACGATATGCGTCAGCAGCAGCATCCGCGCGCCCGCGCGCTCGGCAATGTCAGCAGCTTGCTGCGGGGTGGTGTGATAGGTCGGGATATCGTGGAAGATATGTTCCAGGTTGCTGCGGCCCGCTTTCTTGGCAGCCGCCTGCATCATGCCGACCATGTTGGCCGCCAGCGCTTCGTGGACGAGGATATCCGCCTTTATCGCAGCGCGCTCGACTGATTTGGCGGGTTTGGTATCGCCACTGACCACGATCCGTCGGCCCTTATAGGCAAAGACATAACCATATGCCGGATCGACTGGCCGATGATCGACGCGAAAGGCGAAGACGTGCAACCCATCCTTTGACAGGATCAATTTCTGGTCGCCATTGGCAGGCATATCCTGTGGCAGCGCCACCATGCCGAACGCTGCGGGCTGCATCACCTGGGGCCCGTGATGCGCGATCCGATAGCCGCGATCGAGGCTGTAGGCAGTGTTGAAGCCCGACACCACGGTATCCACGCCAAGCGGACCATAGACCGGCAAGGGTGCTGGCGAACCGCTCGTTCCCCAATGCTGGAGCATCAGCGCGCCAAGCGAATCGATATGGTCGGAGTGAAAATGCGTCAGGAACACCGCCTCGACGCGGCCAGCGCCATAGCCCATCCGCGCCAGATTGCGCACCCCGCCCTCACCGATATCGACCAGATAGACGTGGTGGCCAGCGGTAATCACGGTACACGGCCCTGCCCGATCGGGCGACGGCATCGGCGACCCGGCGCCACACAGCGCCACGCCAAGCCCATCGGGCCGCCCGGCAAAGGGATCACCCGTGATCGCCTGCTCGATGCCGCGTTCAAACAGCGCCACCGCAAGCCGATCCCGCATCAGCCACAGCCCGGCAGCGATCAGTCCGAGCAACACCGCCGCGATCCCGATGAAACGCTTCATGTTTGTGTCCTGTCTATCGCGGTTAAACCCAGTGCATCGCGCAGATCCTCCTCGATCCGCCACAACCGATCCTGCCCCCACCAACCGGGCCGATCATCGACCTGGAAGGAGGGAACGCCCCACAGCCCAAGCGCGAACAAATCGGTGCGATTGGCCTCCGCCACGTCTTGCCAAGACGGGTCCGCAAGCGCGGCAGTGACTGTCTCGGCGCTGATCCCGGCGCGCGCAGCGGCCTTTAGCAGCCCTGGATCGGTCGTCATGTCGATCCCCTCGGCAAAAGCGGCGCGCAGAAAGGAGCGGGCGAAATCGAGACCGACGCCTTGCGGAATCGCGTGATGCAGCACCGCCAGGCCGCGCTCCACGCCAAGCCCGACCGGATCATGGATCGTCCCAAACGGGATGCCGTGGCGCGTGGCTTCGCGCTTGGTATCGAGCGTGATGTACATCCGTTTTGCGCCCGGCACGGGCAAGCCGCGCATCACCATCGGCAACACGAATTTCAGCCGCAGGTCGGCACCATAGGCTGTGGCGAGTGCCCCGATCCTTTCAGCGGCGACAAGCGTGTAGGGCGAGCGAAACGACAGATAGAAATCGATGCGGGGTCGCGCGACTGGCGCTGACAGAGAAGTCGGCAAGGCCCCGAAATCGAGCACAGGACAGATCGGTGCGCCCGCATCATCACCCCGAAGCCGCGCCTCAAGATAGTGAAGCCGATCGACGCCCCAGTAAAATTCGCCCTCAAAATGGGTCGTTGAACTGAGATAATGGCCAAGTTGTTTTCGCGTCGCCTGGCCCTGCGCCAGCAGCGCCGCGGTCGATGCATCATCAAGACGACCAAAGCGTTCTGCCATCTGGTCTAGCGCCGCATCGGGCGCGCTCGACTGGCAGGCGCGGGCAATGGCGCGCATGGCCGCAATTGGGTGATCGCTATCCAGCGCGGCGGCAGCGATTGCCTGCGCCCGGGCAATCTGGGCGGCGCTAGGCTGGTTGGCACCAATTGGATCGAGCTTGAGCGCGGCGGCGAGCATTTGCGCGTCGCGGCGACCATAATCCTCCAGCCGCGCCAATTCGGGTGCCGCAGCCGCCTCTGGCGCGGGAACAAGATGCAGCCGCAGGTCGAGACCATAGCGCGCCGTCAGCGCTTCCACATAGGGCAACGCGACCGGCCCGTACGGATCATCGACCTGGAAAAAGAAGTCCGCCGTCATCGCCTTGCCCCCAAATTGCCGCGCGAGCCGATGCCGCGCGCGGCGAAGGTCCCGCAATCCCGTGCTGGTCAAAATGGTGGTCACCAGACGGCGAATGGCACTCATGGCAGATTCCTATATTATAGCATGACCAAGGACAAAAGAAGTTTCGCGCTTTAGCTTGGGGGCTGAACACAGACGGAAATTTCATCGCTTTTAATTGGCGTTATATATGCCAATATCATCAAAAGCGTGGATCGCTGGACGCTGCGGCCCCGATTGCTTATGCCATGGGTACCACCGTCATGAAATTGCAGCCATCCCCTCCCGAACGCGTCCGCCGCCACCCTCAACCGGATCAAGGACTGGACGGTCGCCATTTGCGCAGTCGCGCGACCCGCGCCAAAATTGTCGAAGCGCTGTTGACGCTGGTGCGCGACGGTGACGTCGCCCCCGGCGCGGCACAGGTGGCGGAGGTCGCAGGCGTTGGCCTGCGCACGGTGTTCCGCCATTTCGACGAGATGGAATCGCTCTACCGCGAAATGGCCGAAGTCATCGAAGCGCAGGTCATGCCAATCATGCTCAAGCCTTTTGAGGCAATCGGCTGGCAGGACCGGGTGCGGGAAATGGCCGATCGCCGGATTGGCATTTACGAAACGATCATGCCGTATCGCATCTCGTCCAGCATCAAACGCTTCCAGTCCGAATTCCTGATGCAGGGCTATCACAAGCAGTTGCAGCTAGAACGCACATCGTTGCACGCGATCCTGCCACAGGCGGTGATCGACGACCCCTCGCTGGCCAGCGCGATTGAGGTGACGATCAGCTTCCAGTGCTGGCGGCGGCTGCGTCATGATCAGGGGCTGGTGATCGACGATGCCCGGGCGGTGATCCATCGGTTGCTTGAATCGGTGCTGGCGAGCAATCCGATCTAGAATGTGATGA
>JAIERC010000469.1 GCA_019747165.1 Sphingomonas sp.
TCACCGAGCTCCTGCAATATGGCTATATTGGTGTGGGCCTGCACTCGGTGCGGCTTGCCTTTTGGCGGCAGGACGCAATAGCGCTGCTTTCGGGGGTGGCACTGTTTAGCTTGATTATCGCTGTGCGCCATGGCCTTGGTTTTGGTAATCCGCTGGGGGGCATTGGCTTGAAGATGGTGGCGTCATGACGCGCGTGCTGATCGTTCAATATGCTGGCGATTACCGCGAATCGGACCGGTTGCTCCGCGAGGAGGGCAAGGAAATTTATTATGGGCACGGCTATGTGCTCGAGCAGCTCGACGCAATGCGTGCAGCGGGGCACGACGTCGGCTTCATGTGCTGTCTTGCGCCAGCCTATTGGGATAGACTTGCCAACGGCGTGACAGTGATTGGTGCCGACACCAATCCGGATAAGGATCCAAAGCCTGTCCTACGCCTGATCGAGCGTTATGCCCCGACCCATCTCATTGTGCAGGGGCCGATGCCAGCGCTGATCCGTTGGGGCTTGGCCAATAAAGTGGCGCTCGGTGTGATCCTTGCCGACAGCTTTGCCAACCCGTTCTACCGGCTGTTGCGCTTTCGCAAGTTGCCAGCCTTGCTTGGTGACCCGCGCATAACGCTGGTCGCCAATCACGGCGCCAATGCGGCACGCGCGCTGGTGACATTGGGGGTGTCGGCTGAGCGGGTGATCGCATGGGATTATCCGCATCTGCGAACACCAGATTTATTTGCGCCGAAGCAGGGGCCGTCGGGCCCGCCTTTTCGGCTGTTCTATGCCGGCGCGATCTCGACCAAAAAGGGGGTCGGCGACCTCGTTCGGGCGGTCGCGTTGCTGCGCGATCGACTTGACGTTGAGCTTGATATTGCAGGCATGGGCCAGCGCACGCGCTATGAACGGTTGGTAGAGCGGCTCGGGCTAGGACAGAAGGTGCGCTTTCTCGGGCTCGTGCCGAACGGCGAGATCCCCAATTTGATGAATGCCGCTGATGCCGTCGTCGTGCCGAGTAGGCACAGCTTTCCTGAAGGGTTGCCATTGACGCTCTATGAAGCGCTGGCCTCGCGAACGCCGGTCATTGCGTCGGACCATCCGATGTTTGCCGGCCACCTGGTCAACGGCGACAGCGCGGTGGTGTATCCAGCCGGGCGACCGCGCGATCTGGCTGAGGCGATTGTCGAGCTCATGACGTTGCCCGGTTTGTATGAGCTTATTTCTGCTGGCGGGCCGGCAGCTTGGCAGCGTATGCAAATCCCTGTCAAATGGGGTGAGATGGTGCGCCGTTGGATTAGCGGCACGCCGGGCGATGCTGCATGGTTGCGCGCGCACACAGTCGCAGCCGGGGACCGTACATGACGGTAATCGAGGCAAACTCTGAAGCTAAGGCGATTCAAAAAGTATCGGCGACTGCCGTCAAGCACGACGCTCCTTTGATTTTGTTTGCCGTCACTCATTCCTCGGCTGGGGGCCTTCGCGAGCTATGGTCTGATATCGCTGAAGGCCTCGCGCTCCGCGGCTATGCGGTTGGACGGTTCGCGCTTTACGCGCCAGCCAGTGGCGATGGTGAGGGGGTAGACTGGGCTGCCTGGCACCATATCGTCGAGCGACCGCCGCGCTCGATTGGGGCGACCCTCAAGTTATTCTCTCGTCTAGTAAAATACCTGCGCCAGATGCGCCCGGTTGCGATTGTCACAGCGATGCCTGCCGCCAATGTCGCCATCCCGCTGGCGGTTCGACTGGCGGGCCTGCCGACGCGCGTGTTTGTCACGCACCATTCGCCGACCCACACCCATAATGCGCTGCTGGATCGGCTCGATAGCTGGACCGGAAGTCTGCGCAATGTGGCAGCCGTGATCAGTGTGTCCGATGCCGTCTCGGATTCCCTCGCACACAAGCCTGGCCGCTATCGAGCAAAGCGCAGAACTATTCACAATGCGTTGCCTCAATCGATCGAGCAACTGATCGACGATCGGCGAATCGTGCAGCATCAAGACCCTGGGTGCCACGTCGTCGCGCTTGGTCGTTTGAGCTATCAAAAAAACTACCCGATGCTGTTATCAGCATTTGCGCGGCTCCCCGGCATCACGCTTGAAATTGTCGGCGGCGGCGAGGACGAGGCCGATTTGCGGTCATTGGCCAAAGAGCTCGGCATCGCCGAGCGCGTGCACTTCGCTGGAATGATGCCGCGCATACAGGCGCTGGACCGGGCAGCACGCGCTGAAATCTTCGTACAGGTGAGCCGCTATGAAGGGCACAGCCTTGCGTTGATTGAGGCAGCGCGGCTCGGGCTGCCGTTGATCGTCTCGGACATCCCCGAGCAAGTTGAAGCAATTACCGCAGCGGACGGCGAGCGCTGCGGAATCGCTGTTCCGCTGGGTGATGTCGATGAGTTGGCGCGGCGAATCGCCACGTTGATTGATAACCCGATGACGCGGGCGCATTGGTCCAGGTTGGCGCGAAAACTTGCTTTGGAACGATCACACATGCAGATGATCGATCGATACGAGCAGATGCTGGTCGATGTGGCTCGTTCGCGCTAGGTGTGTGAGGTGAGCAACGCATGCAGGCCGGAACGGGTTCGATGAGATCTGCTGTTTATATCGAGCGGCGCGCTGCTGTGGGGACGCTTAGCGATGTCGCCAGACGTCGCGGCTGGATCGTGAGCAATCTTTGCTTTGCTGCCTTTTTGGCCCTGATCCTGATCGGCGTCGCCCCATTTCAGGAATGGGTCATGACCGATCAGACCGGGCAGGGCGACATTATCAACCAGGCGCTGCATCTCGGCATTTTGTTTATGTTGTTGTTCGGTAGTGGCGGGGCGCTGACGCTGCGCCAGCTTCAGCCCTTGCCGCTCAGTGTTGTAGTGCTGCTCGCTTATTGTCTGTTGACGGTCACCTGGGCGATTGATCCCATGATCTCGCTGCGCCGCCTGATTTTGACGAGCCTGGTTATATGGGTGTTGTTTCGCTGTGTGGCCGACCTTGGCTATGAACGGGTGTTGTTGATCATGCGCTGGGGATTGATCATTTTGCTCATCCTCAATTTTGCGACCGTTTTGTTAACGCCCTACGGCGTCCATCCAGCGCTGCGCGAAGAATCAACGGTTGTTGGCAACTGGCGCGGGCTCATGCCGCACAAGAATATTGCCGGCGCTGCCTGCGCCTTCATGATCGTTCTCGAGATTTTTGACGTACGGCGCTTTCCAAAGGTAATCTCCTGGTTGGCGATCGCAGGCGCGTTGATCTTTTTATATTTCACCGTTTCCAAGACATCACAAGCAGTGCTGGTGTTCGGGATTGTTTGTGGTGTCATCGTTCGCCCGTACAGTGCGAATTACCGCACGATTTTGGGTGCTTTAGTGCTGATTGGCACAGGTTTTGCTTTGCAACTAAGTTCAGTTTATTTGCCGGTGCTGGCGACTGTGGTGAACGATCCGACGAGTTTAACCGGACGCGGCGCCATTTGGCCGCTTCTGATTGATTATGCCAACCAGCATCCATGGACTGGAGCGGGGTTCGGCTCGTTTTGGCAGATTGGTAACGCCAGCCCGATCTGGCGAATTACGCGCAGTTGGGTGGCCCAGTCGAGCCACGGGCATAATGGCTATCTCGATTTGCTGGTCACGATCGGCATTCCGGGCCTGGTGCTTACGATCGCTGTCCTCATGGCCTGGCCGCTTGTTCGGCTATTCCTCAGTTTGTCGATCACCAAGCCGCAGCGATCGCTCTTGTTTGCGATGCTTGCGTTTTGCATCGGCCACAATCTGACCGAATCGAGTTTGCTCAACGGGCCGTCAGTGGTGGAGGTATTTCTCATTATTACGATCGCGCTCATTTTTCGCCTTGCCGATCGCGGCGCCAGCGCACGAAATCTGTGGTCGGAGCGGCGTCTGGGCGGCCCGCTTGCACTTGCTGGTAGCGGCTCCGCTCGAGGGGTGATCGGTATGGGGGTTCCGGCCAGGCAACCAGCGATGCGCGATCGCAGTGTTGAGGAATGCTGATTGAGGCTGGTGGCAGACATGCAGGATATGAATCCTCCGGGCCCCTCCTGGTCGCCGTCCGGGATGACGTTGACGATATGACGCCAGGGTCTGACGGAGCGCCTGGGCTGATGTCCGGGGCGGGGTCTGCGGCAGATTTGCCGTCTGTACCCACCTTGATGATCGGCGGCATTCGGATCGCACGCTTGTCGCGGACCGATCTTGCCGAGTTGATGCTTGCCGATGTTCGGCGCGCGCGCGCGCTGTCGCTGCCGCTACCGCGGATCATTACGTCGGCGAATGGCAGTGTGGTCGCGGCCTATCACGCCGACCCCGAATTCAAAAGGCTAGTCGATGCAGCCGATGTGGTCGATGCTGACGGCATGCCACTTGTTTTTTTCAGCCGGTTGTTGACCAAGCGACCGCTGCCTGAGCGGACCGCGACGACCGATTTCCTGCTTGATGCCGCAGCGGTTGCAGCGCGCGAGGGTCTGCGCTTCTTTTTCATTGGCTCGCGGCCAGGCGTCGCGGCCCGGGCAGCCGAACATTTGCGCAGTCGATTCCCCGATCTGAAAATTGTCGGTGCGCGGCATGGCTATTTTGGAGAAGATGCCGTGCCTGACATTTGCGCGGCAATTCGGGCGTCGGGTGCCGATATTTTATGGGTCGGGATGGGGAGTCCCGCGCAAGAAAGATTCGCCGTCAATAATCGGCATTTGCTAGAGGGTTTGGCATGGATAAGGACATGCGGAGGATTGTTCGATCATTATGGCGGGGGCGTCTCGCGGGCGCCACATTGGATGCAGACGGCCGGTATGGAGTGGCTCTACCGTGCAGCGCGCGAGCCAGTGCGGCTTGGTTGGCGCTATCTGGTGACCAGTCCGGCTGCCCTGTATCACCTGCTCACCAAAACACATGACTGACAGCCCTGCCGCTTCCCCGATGGCGAGCGGGCCATCGGCCGGGTCAATCAATCGCCGGAGGATCCGCTATGAAGATTTTGTCAAACCGCGTCGCCGCCGCTGGCCCTGGGTTTTGGCGACCGTGATCGCGGCCATGGTTATTGCAGGACTTGCTGCGTTCTGGCTAGCGCCTGAGGCAGTCCCTCAT
>JAIERC010000138.1 GCA_019747165.1 Sphingomonas sp.
TTTGCTTGCCGCAAGATTGCAGCCTTTCTAGAATGAAGGCGTTTATCCCATGACGGGCCCATAATGGGAGTGTAGCAATGCGTTTGACGATCAGCCTGGCCGCAGCGGCCATCGCCCTTAGCGCCTGCAGCCAGCCGGCGGAACTGTTTGTGGACCAGGGCTATGTCCGATTGCCCGCCGTTAAGGGCAATCCGGGTGTGGCCTATTTCACGCTGCATGGCGGCGATGCTGACACCAAGCTGCTCAGCGTCACCGCGCCAACCGTGATCAAAACCGAATTGCATGAAAGCATGATGAACGGATCAATGGCGTCGATGACCCCGATTGCCGACCTGCCAGTGCCCGCCAAGGCCAAGCTGACCTTCGCCCCCGGCGGCAAGCACGTCATGCTGTTCAACATCAACGGCAGTGTGAAACCCGGCGGAACAATGAAGCTGATCTTCACTTTTTCGAACAATCTTAGAATCGAATATGATGCGCCGGTAATCGCCGCAGGTGACGCTGCACCCAAGGGATGAGCCCCTTAGAACGATCGCTGACCAGCGATGAGGTGGCATTGGCGCGCACTATATTTGGTGCAGAAATTGATTATGGCCGCGTCCAGATAATCAAGCGCAAATGGGCGTTCTTCCAGCCGCGCGAAACGGTGATGGCGCCGCGCGGTAACATCCATTTTCACCCCAAGGGTTGCCGCTATTGCGCCGATTTCGCGCTGGCCGAGCGCGAGGCGCAAGGGCTGTTCATCCATGAAATGACGCATGTCTGGCAGCATCAACAGGGCATTTTCCTGCCGCTCCGCCGTCTGCCCTTTGCACGCTATGATTACACGATCAGCGTCAACAAGCCCTTTGCGCATTATGGCATTGAACAGCAGGCAGAAATCGTCCGTCATGCATTTCTGTTGCGATTGGGTGTGCGACTGGAAGGACGCCCGCCGCCCGATTGCTATGAGCAGTTACTGCCCTTTCGCTAACCGCAACGCTGGCGGGATCAACAAGGAGTCGCTAGAGTGGTTTCAATAGAAACTAGTTTGGAGCGGCACGACGATGCACGACCTTGGCCATTTTGGGCTTGCGCGCGATCGCGGTTTTCTGTCGGCGATCGAGATTGATGATGTGCTTCTGCCCGACGATTTCGCTGAGGTTGAGGATGCCGCCGCCATCCTCTCCGGGTTGGTCACCACCGGTCGGGTCCGCCACTGGCTGAACGCGCTGCCCCTGCCTGATATCGACGCCTTTTTGGCCAGCGCCGATGAAGCCGCGATCGGCGTGGCGATGGTGCGCTATTCTTTCCTCGTCCAGGCCTATGTCTGGGGCGAACCGTCCCCGCCGGAAAAGCTGCCCGCCAATCTCGCCATTCCCTTTGTCGCGCTGAGCGATGCGATCGGCTTTCCGCCGGTGATGAACTATGCCGGCTATGTGCTGGATAACTGGTTCCGGCTCGACAAATCGGGGCCGATCGCGCTCGAAAACCTGGTGATGGACCAGCATTTCGCGGGCGGGCAGGACGAAAATTGGTTCGTGCTGATCCATGTCGCGATCGAAGCAGTGGCGGGCCGTGCGTTAGCGCTTGGCGTCGATCTGGTCCGGGCAAGCGATTCCGGGGATGCCGCGCAGGTCGAAGCGCTGCTGATCGAGATGAATAGCGTGTGGGACGAGATCAACGCGATCTTCGATCGAATGGTCGAGAAGTGCGATCCCTATATCTATTTCAACCGCGTCCGCCCCTATATCAACGGCTGGAAGAATAATCCGGCTATGCCCGACGGGCTGATTTATGAAGGCGTCGCCCGGTTTGGCGGCAAGCCCCAGCCCTTTCGCGGCCAGACCGGCTCGCAAAGCTCGATCGTGCCGACGATGGACGCGTTGTTCCAAGTTACCCACACGCAGGATGAGCTGCGCGAATTCCTGGCAGAGCTGCACCATTATCGTCCGCGCAAGCACCGCGCGTTCATTGAAGAAATGCAGGCGGCCAGCCACTTGCGCGATTTCGCCAAAGGCCAGCCGCAATCGCTGAAGGACGCGTTCAATGCGTGTGTCGAGCAAGTCGCCCGTTTCCGCAGCCGTCACCTGGAATATGCCGCCGCCTATATCAACAAACAGGCGTCGCATGCGACCGGCAATGATCCCGATGTTGGCACCGGCGGCACGCCGTTCATGAAATATCTGAAAAAGCATCGCGATGAGAACCGCGCCCAAATAATTTAGGCGCACCGGAAATCTACGCTGACGGCCATTACTCGCCGTGATCGTCAAGAGGATTCCCATTCCCCCCATTTGGCGTTAGCGTTGCTGGCATGATGGGATTTCGGGGGAGGCGCGCGGCCAGCGCAATCGCGGCAACGCTTGCCCTATCGGCATGCGCGGGCAGCACTATTCGCCCGGTCAGCGACACGCCCGTCAAGATCGGCCAACCCTATCAGGTTCGCGGCAAAACCTATTATCCAGAGGCTGATCAATCTTATGACATGCTCGGCTATGCCAGCTGGTATGGCCGTGAGAGTGGCAATCGCACCAGCAATGGCGAACAATTCCATGTCGCCTGGATCACCGCCGCGCACCGCACATTACCGCTGCCCACCTATGCCGAGGTGACGGCGCTCGATACCGGCAAGCGGATCATCGTTCGGATCAATGACCGTGGACCATTTGGTCCGAGCCGCCGGATCATCGATCTGTCGCACGGCGCGGCAGAGGAGCTCGGCATCATCCGCCAGGGCGAAGCCCCCGTCCGGGTTCGTCGGATCGAACCGTCCGATAAAGACCGCAACCGGCTGCGCAGCGGCAAGCGTGCGCGCGATCTTTCCCCGGTATCGGAAGGCATCCTGCGCAACCTGCGCGCGCAATTGGCGCAGGGGCCGCGTTAGAACCTTTTGCAATCACATGTCATCACCTCTCAGCCCCTCCCCTTCAGGGGAGGGGTGAGTTGATTTGATCACAACCAGCTCCAGGGCAGCGGCCCGCGCCCTTCAGTCACCCCCCTATCTGTTTTGGGTGGTCAGTGAGCAGCATAGTTGAGCCCCGGTCAAAGTTTCTACTTACGACTAACCGATAGAAGTTTCGGGCAATCACCCGCGCTATCAGAGCGCGTCGAAATCAATCACGCCATCCTTGTCGATGGCATCGTTCGCCTCTGGCATCGGGTATTTCAGCCCGGTCGCGCAGTTGAACAAGACGACCTTGTCCGCCTCGCTCACCAGCCCGTCCTTCAGCGCCAACCGGTATGCCGCCAGCGTCGCGCCGCCTTCGGGGCATAGCAGCAAGCCGTCTTCGCGCGCGCAAAACGCCACTGCTTCTTCGATCAGATCGTCATCGACCGCCATCGCGATGCCGCCGCTCTCGCGCACCGCACGCAGGATCAGGAAATCCCCAACCGCGCGCGGCACACGAATGCCGCTGGCGATCGTATGCGCGCCCTCCCAACGATCAGCGTGTTCCACGCCATCGTTGAAGGCCTTGACGATCGGCGCGCAGCCGCTGGCCTGCACCGCGATCATTTTGGGGCGTTTCGGCCCGATCCAGCCAAGCTTTTCCAGCTCGTCAAACGCTTTCCACATGCCGATCAGCCCGGTGCCGCCGCCCGTGGGGTAGAAGATCGCATCGGGCAGCGTCCAGCCGAACTGCGCGGCCAGCTCCAGCCCCATCGTTTTCTTGCCCTCGATCCGATAGGGCTCTTTCAGCGTCGAGACATCGAACCAGCGCCCTTCCGCCGCGCCCTTCCCCACAATCGCCCCGCAATCGTCGATCAGCCCGTTGACGCGGTACACGCGTGCGCCCTGCAGAGCGATTTCCCGCACGTTTATCTCAGGCGTGTCATCCGGGCAGAAAACGATCGTTTCAATCCCGCAGCGGCTGGCATAGGCGGCAAGCGCCGCGCCTGCATTGCCGTTGGTCGGCATGGCGATCCGCTTGATGCCGAATTCTTTGGCCATGCTGACCGCCATCACCAGCCCGCGCGCCTTGAAAGAGCCCGTCGGCAGCCGCCCCTCATCCTTCACCCAGGTATTACGTCCGCCCGATGCGGGGATGGGGATGAGAGGCGTTTCAATCTCGCCCAGGCTGACGACATTGTCGGTATGGCGCACCGGCAGCAATTCGCGCCACCGCCACAAATCGGTTGGCCGCGCTTCAATCAGGGCGCGCGGAATCGCCGCCTTGATAGCAGCCAGATCATAACGGACCAGCAATGGCCGCCCGACGCGCGACAGCCCGTGAGGTTGGTCGGCCTGATAGGTCTCACCCGTCATCGAGCATTCAAGATGCGTGACGAAGGTCGGGCGATCAGTGGTGAGATTGGAGTTCATGCCGTCCCCTAAACGCAGCTAGTCGTCGAATTCCAGCGCTGCCGCCGCGCCACCGGAAAGATTGTGCGGGCGGTTTGGCTCAACGGGGCAAGGCTCGCCCTCTGGATGACCTGGGCCGCGTTTCCGGTTGATCCTGCCGATGACCGATTTCAAAGTCAGCCGCAGCCCCGGGGCGAGTTTCAAATCAGCCAGGGTCAACGGAAAATCTGGCCGACCCAATGGAATGTCTGCGCGGGGTCGCGAAAACGGACGATTTGGAAACAACGGGTCGGGATGCGGCATCGCGTCTACTCCGGCTTTTTTGCCACTGCTACTAATGCTGGCCGCAACAGCCGGTCGCGAATCATATAACCAGCCTGCATTTCCTGCACGATTGTACCGGGCGCTTCGTCGCTCGGCATTTCCAGCATCGCCTGGTGGCGATTGGGATCGAGCATTTCACCGACCGCGTTAATCTTGGTGATGCCATTGCGGCCAAATATCGCGTCGAGCTCACGACCGGTCGCTTCCAGGCCAGCCACCAAGCCCTTCATTTTCTCATCGGCGCGCAGCTCTTCAGGCATCGCCGAAAGCCCGCGGGCAAGATTATCGGCCACTGACAGGATGTCGCGCGCAAAGGCCGTCACGGCATAGGCTCGTGCGTCGATCGCTTCTTTCTCGCTGCGGCGGCGGACATTCTGTGCCTCGGCATGGGCATAAAGCACCGCTGCCTTGGACTCGGCGAGTTCGGCCTCAAGCACGGTGATGCGTTCGGCCAGCAATTCGGCCTCTCCAAGGTGCAGCGGTC
>JAIERC010000152.1 GCA_019747165.1 Sphingomonas sp.
GTTGGTCCCCTGAGTCACACCGTTCGTCGCAATTGGGACAATTGGCACACCGGGTTAATTTGACTTTAGGAGTCTGCGGCCACACTCGTTTCTCCTAGGGAGCGCAAAAGCGGGTTGCGCGTTCATTTTTGTGGGGGCGGCTGTGTTCGTACGCAGCGATCATGGCTTGGACGAAGGGGGCGGTGCAGCCGCGCTATCCTTTGGACGCAGCCTGGCGCCCGTTAGCCCCGCCACCCGTTTCGAAACATTGCGGGCCCGCATCGCCGATATTGAATGGGCACCCGATCTTGGCGCGCAGATTGGCTCTGCTACCTGGTGGCGGGGTGCCTTAACCTGTACCGCGCTGATCACGGCGACGTGCTGGCTCTCGCCGGGATTCAACAATCCGCTAATTGGGGCAACGCCGCCGCCGCTTAAAGGATCGGCCTGGGAAGAAGCCCGGGCGCAGGCCATTGCCCCCCTCGGTTGGGGTGCCACTTCGGGTCGGCGCATCGCTGCCAATGATCTTGTCGCGCCCCTTGCCGAAACGCCCGAGCGGCCATTGATCGAGTTGGCAGCGACGCTGGGTAGCGGCGATAGTTTATCGCGCGTGCTGTCACGCGCGGGGGTCGCACGCGACGAGGCGAACAGCGTTGCCGACATGGTCTCTCGCGCCGTTACGCTATCGACGATCAAGCCGGGTACCCAGCTTGAAATTACGCTGGGTCGGCGTCCGAGCCGCGATGTCCCACGACCGCTCGACAACCTGAAATTCCGCGCGCGATTTGATCTGAACGTTGCCGTGGCGCGCACCGGGGGCCAGCTGGTGATGACCCCGCAACCGATCGCCATCGACAATACGCCGCTCAGAATTCGTGGGCTGGTCGGGCAAAGTCTCTATCGCTCAGCGCGCGCCGCTGGTGCCCCTGCCAAAGCCGTTGAAGCCTATATTCGCGCGTTGGCGAGCCGCATTTCGATTGGTCGTGATGTCCAGGCAGACAATATCTTCGATATCGTCGTTCGCCAGGCACGCGCGGCAACGGGTGAGGTCCAATTGGGCGAGCTTCTCTATGCCGGGCTCGATCGCGACGGCAAGAAGATCCAGCTGCTGCGCTGGGGCGGCGATGCCGATAGCAGCAAGGGTGGCCAGTGGTTCGAAGCCACCGGCGTTGGCGAGCGTCGCGGCGTCATGTCGATGCCCGTCGCAGGACATCTCACCTCTAGCTATGGGATGCGTTTCCACCCGATCATGCGGATGATGCGCATGCATAAGGGCATGGATTTTGGCGCCCCCTATGGTGCGCCGATCCGCGCCGCCATGGACGGCATTGTCACCCTGGCTGGGCGGACCAGCGGCTATGGCAATTTCGTCAAGCTGACGCATGGCGGTGGCCTGGCCACCGGCTATGGCCATATGAGCCGAATTGCGGTTCGTTCGGGTACCCGGGTCGCGCAGGGCCAGATCATTGGCTATGTCGGCTCGACCGGCATGTCGACCGGCCCGCATCTCCATTATGAAGTGTGGCGCAACGGCGTGTCGATTAATCCGCGCAATCTGTCCTTCACCCAGGTCGCCCAGCTATCGGGCAATGCGCTGCGGGCGTTCAAGGCGAAACTGGCGACCTTGCTGTCGGTTAAGCCCGCCGGCCAATAGGCCGCACTAACGCGACGGACCGGCCCCATTTACAGGCGCGATCACATCACCAATTAGTGCCCTTGCGATCGCCAGCGTTTGATCGTGCGAGCGATAATCTGATCCTCCTGACCAACTTCACGCCACAAGCGCGAGAATAGCGGGTCATCGGATGCCGGCCGTCTTTCCTCTTCAAGTGAATCAAAAGCGACGCGAATCGGCACCGCCACACCCTCCCCGCAAACGATACCTTCGCGGTTACGCAGCGCCGGGATGACATCAAGAAAACCACGCGCGCCTTCCGGCATCGCGGCCCGGACAAAGGCCTGATCGCGATCATTGTTGAGCCGCATTGCGATAATCGTGCCGCATTGGGACAACACGCCTTCGGCAAGATCGGACGGCCGCTGGGTGATCAGCCCCAAGGAGACGCCATATTTGCGGCCCTCCTTCGCAATCCGGCTGAGGATCCGCCCGACCGAAGACATGGATTCATTTGCCGGAATGTAGCGGTGCGCCTCTTCGCAGACGAGCAGGATCGGCCGTTGCGGTTCGTTGCGGGACCAAATGGCGAAATCGAACACCATCCGCGCCAGCACCGCCACCACCACCGATGTGATTTCAGACGGCACGCCCGATACATCGATAATCGAAATCGGCTTGCCATCACCGGGCAAGCGAAACACCCGTTGGATAAAGCCCGCCATCGTATCGGCGACCAGCATGCCCGAAAACATAAAGCCAAAGCGGGGGTCCGCCTTGACCTCGTCAATCTTGGTCTTCAGCCGCAAATAAGGCGCGGTATCCCCAGCGCGATCCATTTTGCCCATTTCCAGGCTGATCAAATTGGTCAGATCGCTGAGCAGATAGGGGATCGGTGCATCGACCGTCAGTTTCGAAATTTCCTGGCCCAACCGCCCTTTGGCGCGGGCCATCAACAGGCATTTGGCGAGGATATCGGCGTCTACCTGACGTTCGGACCCGTGGCTGGTGACGAACACTTCGCAATGTTCTTCAAAATTCATCAACCAATAGGGCATTTGCAAGTTCGACACGTCATAGGTCGCGCCATTGCCCTTGAACGCCGCAGTATATTCGCCGTGCGGATCGACCATCACGATATGGCCCTGCGGCGCCAGATCGCAGATACGGTGGAGAATCAGCGCCGTCGCCGTGGATTTGCCGGTGCCGGTCGATCCAAGCAGCGCGAAGTGTTTGCCGAGCAGCGCATCGACATAGAGCGCCGCGCGAATGTCGCGCGTCGGGTAAACCGTGCCAATGTCGATATTGGCGCGATCATCGGCGGCATAGATTTGCTTCAAATCGGCAGTCGATACCGGATAAACGGGGCAGCCGGGCATCGGGTAACGGGTAACGCCGCGGCGGAATTTATAGAGCTTGCCGGTCAGCCGTTCCTCATCGCCTTCGCCGAGAAAATCAATCGCGGCGGCGATCTGACCGCTGCGGCCATCGGCAAGTTTCAGCGACCGGATATTGGCAATCAACCAGGTGCTGCCAACGCGCATCTTGACCTGGCTACCAACCTGACCGGCCGCGACGATCACCGGATCAGCACTATTGCTGAGGCCGTCGATCGCGAGGGCATCAAGCAAAATCTGGCTGCTCGACCCATGGATTTCGAACACAACGCCAATGTCGGCGCCCTGCGCGTCAATGGGGTGACGGGTCGTGGGCGCATCCGCGCGATGATCCGAATCAAAGACGCGACCCTGGGCGCTGTCCATCATTTCCGTCGCTCCCCCGGCCACTCTCGACAGCCCATTTTGCATGGCAGGCGTAAAGATAGCGTTGCCATATCCCGGTGCGGAGTGGCGGCAGCCTAGAAGCGGCGAGCGATCCAGCCGGCCCCCCAGCCGAACAAGACCGACAACGCCACGGCGGTAAGCCCATAAAAAAACGAATCGCGATCCGCCGCGCGCGCGACAAAGCGTTCAAACCCCGATTTGCGAATATCGATATCCCGCACCGCTGCCGCCAACACCCGGCCATCGCGAATCAAAAAGGTTTCTGCGGTAAACCGACCCACCGGTACCCGCGCCGGGATACGCACCCGAGCGCGGTACAGCACACCATCGGTGATTTCGACCGCGCGCGGCGCTTCATAATAGAGCGAAGTTCGACGTTTCAGCTCGACCAACCCCTTGGCGAAACGACTTTGGTCGGCGATCGGCGTATTGCTGGCAGGCGACAGCTGAAGACTGTCGAGTCCCAATTCATAGATCGCGCGGGTGCGGCCATCGACGAGCTGATCAATCGGTTTTGACGAGGCAATCGCGTAGAAGGATGGCGCCGACAGATAGCGCATCCGCGCAGCATTCACCCAAATACCGGCAATTTTCTGCTTTTCGCGCACCAGAATTGGCTGGGCCGGGCCTTTCACGACCACGACAATTTCGGCATCGCGCTCGCTCGGCACCCGCCCGCCGGGATAGAGGATCGCCCCGAACAGCAGCAATTCGGCACCGGTGAAGCTATAGGCAATCTCGATATCGCGCTGCGACACATCGGGCACCAGCACGGGCTTGGCCTGGCCCATCAGCAACGGTGCGGCCAGCAACAGCCATCGCCGCTTCATGACAATTCGACCGAATAGAGCTCATCGGGGCGGAACCCCAGGCCAATCGCCACCCGAAACGCCACCAGCAGCACGATCACGGCCAGCGCAAGCCGCAGATATTCGGGCTTTACCCGGCTCGCCAGCCGCGCACCGATCTGGGCCCCAACCACCGAGCCGAGGAGCAGCAGGGCGGCAAGCACGATATCGACCGCCTTGGTGGTCGTCGCATGCACCATGGTGGCGATGGCCGTGACGAACAGCGTCTGGAAAAGCGAGGTGCCGACCACAACCTGAGTGGTCATGCCAAGCAGATACAGCATTGCCGGCACGAGGATAAACCCACCACCGATACCGAGCAAAATCGTCAAAATACCGACGAAAAAGCCCAGCAGCAGCGGCGCAAGCGGCGAAATATAGAGACCAGAGCGATAAAAGCGCGTTCGAAGCGGCAAAGCCGCGACCAGTGGATGATGGCGGCGCTTGCGCGCGCGCACGGGAATCCCCGTCTTGATCGATTTGATGCTTTGGAGCGATTCGCGCGCCATCATCGAGCCGATCGACCCGAGCAGCAGCACATAGATGATCGCGATCACGGTATCGATCTGGCCGCTGGCCTGGAGCAGCTGGAATATCCACGCCCCGGCGAACGAGCCCAGAATACCACCGCTCACCAACACGCCGCCCATCTTCACATCGACGCCGTTGCGCCGGAAATGGGCAAAAACCCCCGATACGCTGGCCCCGGTCACCTGGCTGGCGGCCGAAGCAGCGGCGACCGTGGGCGAAATGCCGTAAACAATCAGCAGCGGCGTCGTCAGAAACCCGCCGCCCACCCCAAACATACCCGACAATAAGCCAACGCCCCCGCCAAGCAGGATGATGACGAACGCGTTCACGCTCAAATTGGCGATGGGCAGAT
>JAIERC010000300.1 GCA_019747165.1 Sphingomonas sp.
CGATCGCCTTGTCCTGGCCTTCCATCCGATCCTGCAGGAAACGGCGTTCCTCGACATCGGCGATGTGCATATATTCAAGGCCAACTGGGCCGCAGTAATTTTGCTGCAGGGTCGCAACAATTTCTCGCACGGTGGCCCATTGTCGGCCAAGCGCGCCGCCCAGATAGACTGGCTTGTCGAGATCGCCCCCGGAGAATCCATGATATTCCGGGGTGAGATCAGCGGGCAATTCCTGTTTGGCGATGCCGAGCGGATCAAGCTTGGCAGCCAGATGTCCGCGCACACGATAGGTACGGATCAGCATCATCGCGCGGATCGAGTCTGCTGCAGCCGACGTCACATCAATCGTCGGTGCGACCGGCGCTGCCGCGGGTTTGGGCGCGCCGCGCGCTGGCTTGGGCGCTGGCTCCATCTGGCTCGGATCAAGCGCGGCGGTGAGATCATCCGTCGCTGTGGCGGGCCAATTCGCCTGCTGCCAGCTCGGGCCTGGATGATTGCCCTCCAGCCCTTCGAAAAAGCCGCGCCAGCCGGGTTCGACACTGTCGGGCGACGCCTTGTAACGCGCATAGAGCGTGTCGATAAAAGCCGGGCTCACCGAGCCTGCGAGCGTTTCGAAATCCTGGCCTTCGTAGCCCATGATTGCCGTCCTAAATTCCCCTCTTCCCATGGGAGAGGGAGGGACCCGCCGCGTAAGCGGTGGGAGGGTGAGGGCGATGGCGGTCCCGAAGATCGCCCTCATCCGGCCCTGCGGGCCACCTTCTCCCGGCGGGAGAAGGATTTACGTTAGCCGTTCAGCACCGCGAGCAAGGTGGTGCCGAGTTCGCTCGGGCTGTCCGCCATCCGGATACCGGCGGCTTCCATTGCGGCGATTTTGTCTTCCGCACCGCCCTGACCACCCGACACGATCGCCCCGGCATGGCCCATGCGACGCCCAGGCGGGGCTGTGCGACCGGCGATGAAACCGGCCATTGGCTTTTTGCGGCCTTTGCGCGCTTCGTCTTTCAAAAACTGGGCAGCTTCTTCTTCGGCCGAGCCGCCGATTTCGCCGATCATGATGATCGAATGCGTTTCATCGTCGGCCAGGAACAATTCCAGCATATCGATGAAGTTGGTGCCGTTCACGGGATCGCCGCCAATGCCGACCGCGGTCGTCTGGCCAAGCCCGGCGTTCGAGGTCTGGAACACGGCTTCATAGGTGAGCGTGCCCGAGCGCGAGACGACACCAACCGAACCCTTTTTGAAGATGCTGCCGGGCATGATACCGATCTTGCATTCGCCGGGCGTCAGTACGCCGGGGCAGTTCGGACCGATCAGCCGCGATTTGGAACCCGAGAGCGAGCGCTTGACCTTGACCATGTCGAGCACCGGAATGCCTTCGGTAATGCACACGATCAGCGGCACCTGGGCATCGATTGCCTCCAGGATTGAATCCGCTGCAAAGGGGGGCGGCACATACACGACCGATGCCGTCGCGCCGGTCTTCGCAACGGCCTCATGCACCGTGTTGAAAACCGGCAGCCCGATATGCTCGGTCCCGCCCTTGCCCGGCGTGACTCCGCCGACCATCTGGGTGCCATAAGCAAGCGCTGCCTGGGTGTGGAAGCTGCCGGTTTCGCCGGTCATCCCTTGCGTGATGACCTTGGTATGTTTGTCGACGAGGATGGACATAAGAAAAAAGGCTCCGTCGCAATGGGCGGGTTAAGCGTCGAGCACATGCTCACGCTGAGTGATGGCTTCCCAATCATAGGGATTTTCGTCTGGGAATGTGACGAGGGGCAGGTTGGTTTCGACCGACGCTTTCGCCTGAGCGGTATCATATGCCACGTCAATCGCTTCGGCGATCCGCGACTTGTAGCTTGGGTTTTGCTGTAACAGGCGCACAATGCGCCGACGATGCTCAACAATCGACGCGATCCAACTGGAGGTACGCCGTTCGGGCTGGTGATCCCATTTCAGCATATGGACGAGGACGATTTCAATAGCGCTGGCAAACGCATTGAATTCAGACCTTCCCAAATCCTCGACCTCGTCGATCAAATGTTCTTGATCCAGTTCTGCCCAGCGGCCGGCGCGCATCAGATCGATCTGATGCTGCAACCACGCGGCGTAATCGTCCGCATAGCCCGGCACGGCTTGCCTCGCTGCAATGATATGTTCGCGCTCAGCCATGCGACCTCATTACCATAGTCCAGTAGGCATCTGAAATCAGTTGAGCGACCCATCAATCGCCTTGCACGCCACCAGCAGTTCCTTCACCGCATCGACCGAGACGGTGAGGTTCGCCTTTGCTTCGTCATCCAGCGCAATCTCGACGATCTGCTCGACACCGCCTGCGCCAATCACCACCGGGACTCCGACATAGAGATTGTCTACGCCGTACTGACCGGTCAGGTGTGCGGCGGCGGGCAGCACGCGCTTTTGGTCGTAAAGATAGGCCTCTGCCATCGCGATGCCGCTCGTGGCGGGCGCGTAATAGGCCGAGCCGGTTTTCAAGAGCGCGACGATCTCGCCGCCGCCCGAGCGGGTGCGCGCGACGATCGCGTCGATGCGTTCCTTGGTCGAGCGGCCCATCGCGATCAGATCGGGGATCGGGATGCCCGAAACGGTCGAATAGCTGATCACCGGCACCATCGTGTCGCCATGCCCGCCGAGCACGAAGCTGGTGACGTCCTTGACCGAGACCTTGAACTCATCCGCCAGGAAATGGCTGAAGCGCGCCGAATCGAGCACGCCGGCCATGCCGACCACCTTATTGTGCGGCAGGCCTGAAAATTCACGCAGCGCCCACACCATCGCGTCGAGCGGGTTGGTGATACAGATCACGAACGCATCGGGCGCGTTGGCGGCGATGCCTTCGCCGACGGCCTTCATGACTTTCAGGTTGATGCCGAGCAGATCATCGCGGCTCATGCCGGGCTTGCGGGCAACACCGGCGGTGACGATGATGACATCCGCGCCCGCAATATCCTTGTAATCATTGCTGCCGGTGATCGTGGCGTCGAAGCCTTCAACCGGGCCGCATTGCGACAGATCGAGCGCCTTGCCCTGCGGCACGCCTTCAACCACGTCGAACAGGACAATATCGCCCAGCCCCTTCAAGGCGGCGAGATGCGCGAGCGTGCCACCGATATTGCCTGCACCGATCAGCGCGATTTTCTTGCGAGCCATCTTCATCCTCCGGCGATGGGGCGGGAACAGGATGGCCCCGCAAAGCGATCGCGGCTTAGGCGGTTTGGGGCCCCGTCGCAACAGCGGAAATTGCGCCAAACTGCCCTTATTGCTATTGCATCGCAACTGCGGTGCCACATCCTCTCAAACCGCGCCATGCCCCTTCGCAAGATAGCGATCAGATTGCATCTCTTCGAGCCGCGAGGCGGTGCGTTCAAATTCAAAGGCGCCATCGCCCTTTGTATAAAGCTGATCCGGCGACGCATCGGCGGCAGCGATCAATTTGACGTTATTTTCATAAAGCGCATCGACCAGCGTGACGAACCGCGCCGCTTCATTGCGGTTTTCCGGCCCGAGGCGGGGAATGCCGACGATGATGACGGTGTGGAAACGCCGCGCGATTGCCAGATAATCGGCCGCGCCGCGCGGTTCGCCACAGAGTCGCTTGAACGAGAATACCGACACGCCTTTGAGGCTTTTGGGCACGTGCAGCGTGCGAGCGCCCTGTACCGGGATATCCTCGGTCGGGACATGCGCACGATCCTCGGGCGGATAATCGGTGAGCCGGAAAAAAGCGGAGGACAGCGCCTTGGTTGCATCCGGCCCGTTGGGCACCAGCCACATGTCCATCTGACCGAGTCGATCGCGGCGATAATCGACCGGCCCGTTGAGCGGCACGACCGTCATCTTTTCACCAATCAAATCGATAAAGGGCAGGAACAGCCCGCGATTAAGCCCATCCTTGTAGAGATCGTGCGGCGGCCGATTGGAGGTGGCGACCACCGTCAGCCCGCGCGCCCACATGGCTGTGAACAGTCGCGAAAGGATTGCCGCATCAGCAGTGTTGTTGACGACCATCTCATCAAACGCGATCAGCCGGGCCTCGCCGACCATCGCGGCGGCAACCGGGGCGATCGGATCACCAGCCTCTTTCTTGCGCTCCTCGGCGAGCCGCTGATGCACTTCGAGCATGAATTCGTGAAAATGCACG
The DNA here is from genome assembly GCA_019747165.1 of Sphingomonas sp. Classification (GTDB taxonomy): domain Bacteria; phylum Pseudomonadota; class Alphaproteobacteria; order Sphingomonadales; family Sphingomonadaceae; genus Sphingomonas. The sequence continues at coordinate 4,160 of JAIERC010000300.1, forward strand.
CGGCGCTTGCGGCGGATATCGACGCAGCTGAAGAACAAATCCATCAGCATCGATTTGCCGCGCCCGACCCCGCCCCATAGATAGACGCCCTTGGGTGGCTCTGGCGGGCGGCCAAGCGCGCGCCACAGCACCGAACCGCGCTTGGGAGTCGCCTCCAGATCGGTCGCGAGTGCCGCCAGCGCCAGCACGGCGGCTTGCTGTTCGCGATCAGGCCGCAACTCGCCCGCCCGCAGCAACTGATTATAACGATCAAGCACGAACGTCATGGGACGATTGTTCGCTTCGGACTTGGCTTGCGGATCGTCCCCGCAAAGGCGGCGATCGGTTCGCCGCTATCCGCCTGGACGATCAGCCCGCGCAGAAACAGCAGCCGCCCGGTTTCCTTAAGCAATTCGACCTGCGCCTCAAGCGGCGATTCGGCAGAGCCTGCGCCGATGAACTGAGTCGACAGATCGAGCGTTACTGCCGTCCCCGCCTCGATCAGTCCGAACCCGCGCGAGGCGGCGAACAGTGCGATATCGATAAAGCCGAGCAGCGCGCCGCCATGGATCCGGCCCGACAAATTGGTGTGGATATGGGCGGGTTGCATCCGGACGCGCGCCGTCTGCCCGTCCACCTTAAGCAGAAACGGCCCGAACAGGCTGTTGAAGCGCGTCGGGTCGTTGAGCTCCCACGTCATCCAGCCGGGGTGATCGGCTGATTCATGGTAGATGAAATGGGGTGAAGCGCTCAACAACCAGTCCTTCAATCCGCCGCGTCAACGATGATCATCGGCTAATCACGACTAAAGGCGAAAAAAGGGCAAGCGTTCGGCGGGAACAGACCCTGCGCCTAGGCACGGTCGCAGGTCGCCAATCGCCGCGCATCACACCACGCGTTCGACTTCCATCTTCTTAATCTCGGCAATCGCCTTGGCCGGGTTCAGGCCCTTGGGGCAGACATTGGCGCAGTTCATGATGGTGTGGCAGCGATA
>JAIERC010000328.1 GCA_019747165.1 Sphingomonas sp.
CTCAAACAAAGCCTTCAGAATCAAACGCATACCGATTCTTCGGCGTCTGCGACCTTCCTTGAAGCCCCGCCTCTCCGGCCTGGGGACATCATCTGACATATTACCCGTGCCGCCCGATAAGAAAAGTGGGAAATCCGGTGCCAAAAGCGCTCCGCTGCGTTGCAATGCGTCTATCTTGTCCCGCTGTGGCCCAGCCGCAACAAATTAAACTGGCCTATCTTGCCTTACCGCTGCCATCATGAAGGTGTCGGGGGTGGACGAGGATAGTATCGCGCATTATCCGGGCGCAGCAATCATCTGGGAGTATTCAGTGGTGTTGGCTTTCCCCCGTTCCCCCATGTTGGCTGCTGCGTTCCTTGTCGGCTTGCCTGCCGCCGCCACCGCGCAGGAATCAGCGCGCGCGCCTGTTCAGCAGCTCAGCGATGGCTTGATCACCATCATGAAGGCCGGCAAAAAAGCAGGCTTTGCCGCGCGCGCCGGGCAGATTGCGCCAATTGTCGACAAGAGCTTCGATCTCCCCCTGCTCACCCGGCTGGCGGTTGGCCCCGCCTGGACGGCCGCTGCCGCTGATGACCGGAGCGCCCTGGTCGCGGCGATGCGCAAGCTGACAATCAATCAATATGCCAGCAATTTCAATAATTGGTCAGGCCAGGCATTCGCAATTGAACCGCAAATTGATGCACGCGGGACCGACAGGGTTGTCAAGACGATGCTGACCCAGCCGAAGGAATCGCCCGTCAATATCAGCTATCGTCTGCGCCAGAGCGGCGGCGATTGGCGGATCATCGATGTCTATTACCAGAATTCGATCAGCCAGCTGGCGACGCGGCGCGCCGATTTCGAAGCCATTCTGGCCAAGGGTGGCGTCAAGGCGCTGGTCGGCCATGTCAACACCCTCGCCGAAAAGGTCAGCCGCTGAAACAGGGTATCGCTTTGCGCGGGTCGGCGACAGCGCTGGCACTGGCCGTGTTGCTGGTCGCCGGGGCGCCGCAAGTCCAGGCGCAGGCTCAGGACGCGGCAGCCGTAACGCCGCCACTCGCCGAGGCACCGCCTGCCGCCGCTGCACCGCCGGTGGCGACCGATCCATCGGCGATGCCAGCGACTGCTGCCACCGAAGCGGTTCTGGGACGGCACGCAAGGGGCGATCCTTGGGAAGGTTTCAACCGATCAATGTTTCGGTATCAACAGGACATTGATCGCGCCGTTTTTCGCCCGTTGGCGCGTGGCTATGGGACAATCGTCCCCAAACCGATACGCACTGGACTGCGTCATGTGCTATCCCACATCCGCGAGCCAATCGTCTTCCTAAACGATCTGCTGCAGTTAAAGCCCAAGCGCGCGGTGCGTACGTTGGCGCGGTTCCTCGTCAATTCCACGGTTGGCATCGGCGGTCTGCTGGATGTGGCCAAAACCGCCAAGCTGCCACACCGCGACAATGGCCTCGGCAATACGCTTGCACGCTACGGTGTCGGCCCAGGCCCCTATCTTTTCCTGCCGTTTGTGGGACCGACGGGGTTGCGAGACCTGTTCGGTGCCCAGGTTGATGGGGTGATCTATCCTGTGGCGATTGGTCGGCCGTTCAATCGGGTTGATTATCAGTTGTCGACAACGATCGTCGGCGGGCTTGATCTGCGCAACGAATCGGACGCGAATTTCAAGGCATTGCTCGATGGCGCGGCCGATCCCTATGCGACGTTACGGTCGGTCTATCAGCAAAATCGCGCAGCGGAGATTGCCGAGATAAAGGGCCAAACGATCGATCCCAGCGGGTTAGACGATCCTCTTGCCGATCCTGAAGCCGATCCGGCAACATCCACGGGCGATCAGCCCCCGTCGACGGAAGGCACGACAAACTCGTCACCGGCACCAGAACCCAAAACCGATGCGCCCGCTAGCGCCGCTTCGGTCGACGCGACTTCTGGGGAGCCGCAGCTGGTTTCTTTCCTTTAGCCAACGGCTTCTTCGCCGGGCGCGGCGGCCCGAGCAGCGCGGGTTCAAAAATCAGCGCGCAAACCAGCGTCCAGGCGAGCGAAATCATCAGGATCTTGCCCATGCTCGCGGTGCCGGGATGGGCGGAAAGCCAGAGCGCCCCAAAGGCGCTGCCCGTGGCCAGCGCGCTGAACAATACCGCCCGCGCCAGGCTCGATTGCAGCAAATCGGTCTCGCCCGATCGCCACGCCATCACGAAATAGATGTGAAACGCCACCCCAACGCCAAACAACAGCGGGAAGGCGATGATGTTGGCAAAATTAATCGGTTGGCCGATCAGTACGCAACTGCCCAGCGTCAGAAACCCGGACAGCACCACCGGCGCAAGCGTGAAGGCGACTTCGCGGATATCGCGCAGCACCGCGAACAACAAAAGGCTAACCAAGATCAACGCCAGTATGCCCGCCTGCACAAAGGCCCAGGCAACCGTCTTGGCCGCTTCTTGGGTGGCGACAGGCAATCCGGTGGCCTCCGGCGCCACCGCCCGCACGGCTTTGGTAAAGCGCGCGAGCACGGCGTTGTCGTTGCTATCGCCCTTGGGGAAGATCTGCACCCGGGCTCGGCCGTCGCTGGCAACCCAGTCAGCAGCGATTTCGGGGGGCAGCGTGTCGCGCGACACGGCTTCGGCCTGTAGCAACGCCCGCGCTTGATTGAGCATTACGTTCAGCGGCGGGACCAGCACATCGCTTGCCGCCGCGCGCATCGCCGGCGGCCCTGCTGCAATCTGTCCCAGCGTCGTGGCCAGTGCGCGGGCATGATCGGCGGCGTCGCTTGGCTCGCCAGCCGCGACCCGTTCAAGCTGCGCCTGGGTTGCGCGCAACGCTGCAACGATTTGGGCATCGCTTGGCGGCGCCGCCGTGTCGAAAGGGTTCAGCGTCAAATCAAGCAGCAATGCGGCATCGCCGAGCAAGGCCAGCTTGGCAGGTTGATCACCCGGAATGAAACTGTCGATCGCAATGGCCTGCGCCACTTCGGGCAATGTGGCGACCCGATCAGCAAGCGCGCGCGCGGCATCCGGGTTGGGGGTCAGCACTGAAATGGTGTTGGGCGTGCGCAACGGATCACGCATCAAATCGGTCAGCGATCGATAGGCAGGTCCTTGCGGATCGCGCAGGTGGAGCGGATTGAAATCAAACTGCACCAGCGGCAACAGCGCGATGCTGCCCAGCATCGACAGGCCGAATGCCCAAAGCACAAAGCGTCGGTGGGCATGCAGCCAGCGGTCCACCGGCGCCGCTTGCGCAAAGCCCACTTCTGCGGTTGGCTTGCCGGGCTTGAGCAGCACCAGCAGCGCGGGCAACAGCGTGATCGAAAGAACCAGCGCGATCACCATCCCCAGCCCGGCGATGATCCCCAGTTCAGAGATTCCGACATAATCAGTCGGCAGAAACGCACCAAACCCGAGAAAAATCGCGCCCGCCGCCAGCGCCAATGGCGCGCCCAGCGCCACTGCTGCGCGCTCCAATGCTTGCGGAATGGCCGACCCGTCCAGCCGTTCCGCATTGAAGCGCACACTGATCTGGATCCCGAAATCAACCCCCAGTCCAACAAACAGCGGGATGAACGCCACCGAAATCAGATTGAGCGTGCCGACCGCCGCCAGCCCAACTGCGGTGGTCACAACCAGCCCCGCGCAGATCGTCACGACAATGGCGGCCACAATTTTGGCTGATCGGGTTGCGAACCACAAGGTCACCAGCATCGCCAGCGCCATCACAAATCCGACAAAGCCGATATTTTCCTCAAGCGTCGAGAATTCCTCATCGGCCAGCGGCACTTCGCCGGTCACCTGCACGCGGATGCCGTGCGCGGCGTCGAGATTGAGGTCGGCAGCCGCCGCACCAATCGCATCGACGGCCTTCTCGCCAGGCTTCAGCGCGCCGAAATCAAGCTTTGGCTGCGTCAGGAGCAGGCGGCGCAGCGGCGGCTGCGGCCCACCACCATCGGCGAACAGATTTTGCCAAGAGAAATAGGCAGGGCGGCCCTGCACCACCTTGCCCAATGCGTCGTCGAGCGCGCGAATCGGGCGATCGATGTCGCTGAGCTTGGCCTGTCGGCGCTCCACGCCCGTCAACATCGTGCCCAGCGCGCCGGCAACCCCGCGCAGGCTGGGATCGCTTGCCAGTGGCCCGAGCAACGGCTGGGCGGTGATCAACGACTGGGTAGTCGCGCGAACCTCTGCAAGCGAGCCGAACATCACCCCCTGCCGGGCAAGATAATCGCCACCATCGGGCCGACGCACGTTCTTGAAATGGTCCGTATCGGCGGTCAGCCGCTCGGCAAGCGCTGCCGCACCCGCTTCGGCCAGTTCGGGGGTTTGCCCGTCAATCACCACCAATGTTGTATCAGTGAGCTGCGCAAAGGCGGTGTTGAGCGCGCTTTCATTCTTGCGCCAATCGACATCGGCTGAAATCAACGCGCCGGTATTGGTCGTCATCGCGAAATGGGTGGCCGCATAGCCGATCGCCAACAGGGTAAGCGCCGCACAAAGGGTCAGCAGCAACCAGGGTCGGCGCGCACTGAACGCCACGGCGCGAAAAATCGGCCCCGTTTTTCTGCCAGTGCCTTTCATGGCGATCAGTTCTTCGCCCCGCCGCCAATGAAATAGCGCAGCTTGAAAGTAATCCCCTTGTCATCACCAAATTGGAACTGGGCATCTTTCCATTTGGGCGGACCAAGCCGGATCGGGGCATCATTCGAAAAGCCAACGCCTTCCTTAGGAATGCCGAACAGGGCGCGATCAACCTTGCCATTGTGGTTTTCATCATGAAAAGCCTGCACCGCATAGGTGCCGGGCTGGACATTGCTAATCGTCACGATTGTCTTTCCGGCCAGCGCTGGCGCGCTCGCCTGTACCGGGCAATCCTTCAGAAATTCGGCTTCACGGCAAAGATCGACGTGCACCACGCCCTTGCTGTTGCGCACGCCGGTCACTTCAATCTGTAATGTCGCACTGCCGAAAACGCGCGCGCCACTCCGCGCTGCCGTGGGGCAGAGGGAGAAGCTGATCATGGCAACACCGATCAACACATAAGCAATGATTTTCACGCCCGGACTTCTCCGACGGCGTCTTCTCCGACGGCTTCTTCGTTCCAGCGGAGCGCCTTGAGCACCTGTTCGATGATCGCGTCGGCGTCGAGTTTTGCC
>JAIERC010000409.1 GCA_019747165.1 Sphingomonas sp.
GTGGTCGAATGTACCGCACTCGAAATGCGGCGTGGGTGCAAGCTCACCGTGGGTTCGAATCCCACCCTCTCCGCCAAGGGCATATTCGATGCCAGCCTAAATCATCCGATGGCACTCAAAAATCTCTGATTTCTGGCGCATTTTGCTCCTTTATCGTCCAGCGGCGTCCAGTGGCAGTTGAACCGTTATGGGGGCATGCTGGGGGCATCAGGCCGACGAAAGAGGGGGCGTCGGATGCTGACGGATTGAAAGGTGAAGCAGGTCATCTGCAAAACCGGGTGCAGCTAATATCGACGGAGCGTCGCTGGTTTGACCTGTCGCGCGACAAGCGCCTGTGGCTGAGGGTTAATTACAAGCCTTTGATGGCGCGCGCGAAGCGCTTGGTTGCAAGACCCCGCCCAAGGCCGGAGTGTTAGACGATCAGAATGCAGTCGGGGAGCGCTCACCCCATAGCCAGCTGTAATTCGACGTTAACCTCGATTTTACCCACGACCCATAGATCAATCCGTGTCTGGACCCGTGGTCGGAGGGGGCATTGGCTAAATCACCTATTCTTGTTGTAGTTAAATGCTCGGCTGCACTAGCGGGCATTCTGCTGCATTATACTGCGACCGCGCAGACGGTTGCACCCAGCCAGGTGACGCCTCGGTTATCGCCGCCCGTTCGCCTGCCTGAAGCGCCTGAAATCGAACCGCTGCCGAGCGATAAACTTGATCCAGCCATTCCTCAAAATGATTCGTTGGTAACCGTCGGTGATGTCTCCGTCGGTTTCGCAGGACAGTATTTATCCAGCAATATTAAAGATTTCGTTGATGCGCTTCGCGGAAAACGTGTCTCACTGCAACAGATTATCGAAGCAGCAGATGCCTTGGAGCGGCAGTTTCACGCACAAGGCTATATCCTGACGCGTGTGGTGTTTCCACCGCAGACGTTCGTTGATGACGGAACGCTCCGGGTTGAAATCATCGACGGCTATATCGAGCGTATCGATTCGACCCCTCTGGCCCCTGGGCTGGCTGCGATCGTCGAGCCTCGACTCAAAGCACTGTTGCGCAAGCCGGGACTGCGGCTGGCAGACATCGAACGTGCTCTGCTGGTCGCAAACGAACTCCCCGGCGCGAGAGTGCGGAGTGCCCTAAGCCAAGGCAGGGAAACCGGCGGGGTTCTGCTGACCGTGGAAAGCGATTATCGACACACGTCGGTTGGTGCTCAAATCGACAACTATCTGCCATCAGCGTTGGGAGGCTGGCAATTTGCCGCCAACATTGTGCAGAATAATTTGTTGGGGATTGGCGACAGCCTATACGCGCGGGTTGGTGGTGACCTGAACTTCAATCAGATCAGGGGCAAACGGCCAAGCTTCGGATATTTGGGTGGCGGGCTGAGCGTGCCAGTCGGCACTGCGGGCAGCTCTCTTGCTGTCGATGCTATCGTATCAAAATCCTCTACCGCGGCCAGGGGCGGCGTTCCGGCGGTGGATGGCCGACTGACCCAGGCTGGTGTGCGATTTAATGTGCTGCCGGTTCTTAACCGCCGCGAACGTTTAGGCATCGCAATCGGCATTGAAACAATTCGCCAATCGCTTGAGGCTGCTGACTTCGGCGTCGAACTAACCCGCGATGATTACCGGATCGCGCGGGTTTCCGTTCTCGCTGACAGGACGGTTGGCAATGGTCGGCTCGCTGTAAACGCTCGGTTCAGTGCCGGGCTAGGTGGTCGGGTCGAAAATATGGCCGATCCATCGAGCCCAGGATTGTCGCGTCAGGGCGCTAGTCCGGACTTTGCTAAGCTCGACTTTGACGCCCTGTTTCAGATCCCAACCCGTTCGTTGCGGTTCGACCTGACGTTGCGCGGACAGACCGGATTTGGAAAAGCCATGCTGCTTTCCGAGCAGTTCTCGCTCGATGGGCGTAACGCAATCTCCACGCCCGTGTCGGGGACATTTCTTGTCGATAGCGGTCAAACCGCCCGAATCGAAGCCATCGCAACCAGAGCCTTCAAGTTGGTGCCGGGCTTTGAGCCCTATCTCTTTGTCGCACAAGGCTATGGAACGCGCGCTCGGCCAACCGCGGTAGAGTCGGATAGTGTGCTCGTTGGCGCAACCGGTGTCGGGGCCCGGCTGAACATCGGCCGCATTCAACTGGGCGCTGAATTCGGCAATCAAGTTGCGCGAGAATTTGGCACGGAGTGGAGCCAGCATGCCCGACTGACAGTGGGTATTCGCTAATGAAGACAATTCGCCGTGAACCCTCTTTCGGGCGCGCAAAGCCTGTCGCACAGCGCAACATTCCTGTCGGCAAATTGCGGCCTGGCCATGCCATTCGAGCAATATTGAGTGAACCGACACCTGAGCCGGCTCTCCCAACCGGCGGCGGATTTGGGTCACGTGCCCTGGTCTGCGCAGCGCTGTTGAGCTCGACCAGCCATGGCTATGCGCAGGAACTAGCTGTCAATCCCAGTCCACCAATTGATGCGGGAGGACGAATAGATGTAGCGCGCGCACCACAGGGTTCCGGCTCCACAAGTGGCTTCGAGCCTGTGACTTCGTTCCGACCGACCGCATTGGGCTCAACCGATCTGCCCGATGGTGAGCAGGTCGTCTCGGGCACTATAAGAATATTGCGCAGCAGCAATGCACTGGTTGTCGAGCAGCGGTCGCAAAGGGCCGTCATCGACTGGCGACAGTTCAATATTGGCATCGATGCCAACGTCCATTTTGATCAAGGCAGTTCGACCGGCGCAACGCTCAATCGCGTCACTGGCGGCACCACCAGCCGGATTGCGGGATCGCTCACGGCCACCGGCCAAGTCTATCTCGTCAATCCGAACGGCATTGTCGTTACCTCAACCGGCAAGATCGATGTTGGCGGTGGCTTTGTGGCGTCGACGCTGGATATCACAAACGACGACTTCCTGAACGAGCGCACAGTTTTTAACGCCAACGGATCGACCGGTAGCGTCATCAACAACGGCATCATCCGTGCCAAGGACGGCGGGTCTATCGCGCTGCTGGCACCAACCGTTGAAAACCATGGGACTCTGTCAGTCAAGGCCGGTAAGATCGGGATTGGCGCCGGCGAGCGGGCAACGCTTGACCTGTATGGTGACGGGTTCCTGCAAGTTGGCCTGTCGGAAAATGTTGATGGATATGCGAGCGTCGGCGGCAACATCACGGCGGGCTCTGGCGTGGTGGAAGTGCGCGCGAGCACCTTACGCTCTGCCATGCGCGACGTCGTCAATCTGCCGACATCGATCAGCGCGAAGCGGGCGACCGTCACTGCGGGCACGATCGTGTTCGACAGCGGGGGCGGTGCCGCCGAAATGGGCGGCAAGCTGGATGCGTCCAACTCCAATGGCGTTGGCGGCAGCATCACGCTGGGGGGCCGTTCGCTTGCTCTCGCAAATTTGTCTGTCGACGCACGCGGCAGAGACGCCGGCGGCACGATTACAATCGGCGGCGGGCGCCAGGGGGCCGATGTCAAGGGTCTGACCCGAGCCGAAACCTTGCACGTTGCTGACACCGCAATCATCGATGCCTCGGTAACCAGCGGTTTTGGCAATGCCGGCGAAGTAACCCTTTGGTCCGACAAGCGCACCGATTTTCAGGGCGTCGTCAACGCCCGTTCCATTGGTGGACGCGGTGGGGAAGTCGAAGTCTCCAGTGCTGGCAAGCTGGTCTATGAAGGCCTGGCTGATCTGCGCGGCGCGCCCGGACTAACCGGCAATCTCTTGCTCGACCCCTATAACATAACGATCAGTTCCGGCGCAGATACGGGTGCCGGGTTTAGCGCAAATGCCAACGATACGGTTATCAACACCACGACGCTTGCCAATGCGCTCGGCACCGCGAACGTCACGGTGTCCACCGGCAGCGCGGGATCGCAGGCCGGCGACATCACCGTCGCGAATGCGGTCAGTTGGGCAAGCGGCAATCAACTGACGCTCAACGCTGCGAACAACATCACCGTGAACGCCGCGCTGAGCGCCACCGGCGGCGGCGGCATCCAGCTGACGGCGGGTAATGCCGTGACGCTGAACAGCGCGCTGAGCGTCGGCGCGGGCGGCGGCAGCGGCGTTGTTGTGCAAGCCAATGATTCGATCACCGCCCTCACCGGTTCGAGCATCACCACGCAAGGTCAGGCGATCACGCTCAACAGCGACCGCGATGCCAGCGGTGCGGGCGCGATCACGCTGACTGGCACAACGCTCACCAGCAACGGCGGCAACATCACGCTGGGTGGCGGCGCGAACCCGCTGACGGGCGCGGCCTATGGCTCGGGATCGCTGAACAGCGGCATCTATCTGACTGGCAGCAGCCTCTCGGCGTCGGCGGGTGCCATCTCACTGCGCGGCTTTACGGCACCGGCGTCTGCAAACAACAACGCTGGCGTCTATCTCACCAACAACAGTTCCGTCGCAACCACCAGCGGAAACATCACCGCGTATGGCGAGGGCGTCGGTGGAGCGCAAAGCGTCGACGGCATTGCGCTCTGGAATGCCGCCACGATCACCACCAGTACCGGCGCTATCTCAATGACCGGCACGAGCGGAACGGGCAGCGGCTCGCTGAACATGGGCGTGCGAGTGCAGGCTGGCTCCAGCGTCAAAGCCACGGGCGCCGGAGGCTCGATCTCGATCAACGGCACCGCCCGCGCGACGGGTGGCAATGGTTGGGGCGTGACGGCCTTCGACGGTGCGACGATCACCACGACGACTGGCCCGCTCGACATCACCGGCATGTCCAACAGCACCAGCGGTAGCTCGAATTGGGCTGTTTTCGTCGGCGGGACCACGAACACTATTCGCACGTCCAGTGGTGCATTGAACGTCACCGGTCTGCTCGGCACCGGCAGCAACGGAAGCGCAATCAGGCTTGGCAGCGGCGGGGCCTCCACGACGGCAGGCGGAAACATCACGCTCACGGGCGACACCGTCAGCTTGAGCGCAAACCTGTCGGGCAGCGGCGCGCTTCTTATCCAACCCGAAAAGACTTCCACCACGATTGGCCTTGGCGATGGTGCTACCGGCACGCTTAACCTCGACGCGGCCGCGTTAGCGCAGCTCCAGAACGGCTTCTCATCGATCACCATCGGCAGCGCGACCGGCAATGGCGCAGTGGAAGTGCGCAATGCCGCCTTCCAAGACCCGGTGACGATCCG
>JAIERC010000108.1 GCA_019747165.1 Sphingomonas sp.
ACCGGTGTCGTCGATCCAGCAACTCTGCCGGGAGCACCGCAATGATCCGCGTCGCCACCATTACCAAAGCAGCTCTTGCTGGATCGCTCATGCTGGTGCTTGCCGGTTGCGAGATCGGCCCCAAGAAGATCGAGCAAACGGGCTTTCGAGGCACTGGCGGTGATCAGATCATCGCCGCCAGCCGGCTGGTCGATCAGCCGGTGCCCGCGCCGCCCTATGACACGCCAGATGATAGCGGACCCCGCGCCGGTGAAACTTATCAGAACGTCAAGGTGCTGAACAATGTCAGCGCGGAACGGTTCAATCATCTGATGGCCGCGATCACGACCTGGATCGCGCCGCCGGAACAGGGCTGTAATTACTGCCACAATCCGGAAAACATGGCGTCGGACGAGCTTTATACCAAGGTTGTCGCCCGGCGGATGTTGCAGATGACGATCAACATCAACCAGAACTGGACGCCGCACGTTAAGCAGACCGGCGTGACCTGCTACACCTGCCATCGGGGCAATGCCGTTCCCAAAAATGTATGGGCGGTGGCGGATGCACCGGCAGGTGCGCCGATGCGTACGATGAGCAACAAGCATGGGCAGAATACGCCCGCAGCCTCCGTTGCCTTTGCGTCGCTGCCTTATGATCCGTTCACGACCTATCTTGGCGCCAAGAATAATATCCGCGTCCAGAGCGTCAACGCGTTGCGCGGGCCGACCCCTGGGCCATCGATTGCCAAGACCGAAAAAACCTATGCATTGATGATGCACATGTCGCAGGCGCTCAACGTCAATTGCACCTTCTGCCATAACACCGATTCATTCGCGAATTGGAGCAACAGCCGACCGCAGCGCGTCGGTGCATGGTATGGCATCCGGATGGTTGGCGAGATCAACAACAAGTATATCGCTTCGCTTGCCTCGGTCTTCCCAGCCAACCGCAAGGGGCCTTATGGCGATGTCCTCAAGGCGAATTGCACAACCTGCCACCAAGGCCTTAACAAGCCACTGGGCGGGGTGAGCATGGTGAAGGACTACCCAGTGCTGTTGGGAGCACCCGCAGCGGCACCGGCAACTGCAGTGCCATTGCCGGCGGCAACGCCGACGGTTGCCGCACCGGTGACAGCGGCTGCCGATGGTAACGTCGCGGCACCCGCTGCTGGCCAATGATCGCTGGCCCCGCCCCCGGCAACGGGGCGGGGCAGCTTTCCGGCGCATGCTAGAGCATCGCCGAAGCCACAGTTGAATTTCCTTGCGATTGCCTTTGCGGCAGGCGACGATCCCCTGATTAAATTCAGGGGATTTTTTTATGCGTTCGATGCTTGCATTGCTGCTGATGACCACCGCGCTGCCAGCGGCATCAGCGATCGCTCAAGACGCTTCAGCAGTGCCGGCAGGGCCCAACCGTCTTTTCACCGGCGAAGACTTGTTCGCGCTTGAACAGGCAGCAGATCCGCAGATCAGCCCTGACGGCAGCGTAATCGCCTATGTGCGCCAAAGTGCCGATATCATGACCGACCGGCTGCGCTCGACGATCTGGCTGGTCGATACCCGCACTGGCGCTCAATCGCCGCTGGTTGCTGGACCGGGGAACCATAGACAACCCCGCTGGTCGCCTGATGGCCGTCGGCTAGCCTTTGTGTCAGCGGTGGACGGCAAGGCCCCACAGCTGTTTGTCCGCTGGCTTGGTTCTGGTGAGACCGCGCGCATCACCGGCTTGCCCGATAGCCCTAGCGACCTTGCCTGGTCGCCGGCCGGGGATCGTATCGCCTTTGTCATGACGGTGCCCGGCGCGCCGACCAAGCTCGGCAATGCACCGCCCAAGCCCGAGGGTGCTGCCTGGGCAGAACCGCTGGAGGTGATCGACCGGGTCACCTACCGCGCCGATGGCGGCGGTTATGTTAAAGCCGGTTATGATCATCTCTTCATGGTCCCCGCCGATGGCGGCGCGCCGCAGCAGCTCACCTTTGGCGCGGTGAATGACGCGGGCCCGCTTTCCTGGACGCCCGATGGCAAGCGCATCCTGTTTGGCGCGGTGCGATCGGCCGATTGGGAGCGCGAGCCGAACAACAGCGAGATCTATGCCCTGGATGTAACCAGTGGTAGCGTAACGGCGCTCACTAGCCGCTATGGACCCGATTTTGCGCCGGTGGTCTCGCCAGATGGCAAGCAGGTTGCATGGCTTGGCTATGCAGACAAGCGGGCGAGCAATGCCAATGACGAGCTTTCGGTGATGGCGATCGACGGGACCGGCGCACGCACGCTGACCGCCGGGCTTGATCGCAGCATCGATAGCGCGGTGTGGGCCAAGGACAGCCGCTCGCTGATCATTTCCTATGACGATCATGGCGTCAAACAAGTGGCCAGGGTCGGTTTGGACGGGCGGGTGACGACGATTGTTCGTGGGCTGGCGGGCGGCGGGCTTGACCGGCCCTATTCCGGCGGCAGCTTCTCTGTCTCCAATGGTGGCCGGATTGCCTATAGCGGCGGCACAGCGGCGCATCCGGCGGATGTCTATCTCAGCAATGGCGGCGCGGGCACGCGGCTGACAGCGCTCAACGACTCGATGCTGGCGCGCAAGACGCTAGCGCCGGTCCGTCAGATGAATTTGCGCGCGCCCGATGGCACCGCGATCGAGGCGTGGCTCGCGACTCCGCCCGGCTATGTAGAGGGGCAGCGCGTGCCGCTGATCCTGGAGATTCACGGCGGGCCGCACAGCGCCTATGGGCCGAGCTTTGCCACCGATGTGCAGCTTTACGCGGCGGGCGGCTATGCCGTGCTCTATGTCAATCCGCGCGGCAGCACCTCTTATGGCGCTGGCTTTGCGAACCTGATCGACAAGAAATATCCCGGCGGTGACTATGACGATTTGATCGCGGCGGTCGATGCCACGATTGCGATGGGCGTAGCGGACCCCAATAATCTGTTCGTGACGGGCGGCTCAGGCGGCGGCGTGCTGACGGCATGGATCGTCGGCAAGACCGATCGCTTCAAGGCCGCGGCCACGCAAAAGCCGGTGATCAACTGGATCAGCGAGGCGCTGACGATGGACAATACCGGATTCACCTCGCGCTATTGGTTCAGCAAGGAGCCGTGGGAAGATCCGATGGCTTATTGGAACCGGTCGCCGCTCAGTCTGGTCGGCAATGTCAAAACGCCGACGATGGTGGTGGTGGGTGCCGAGGATTATCGCACCCCGGTGAGCGAATCGGAGCAGTATTATGCCGCGCTGCAAATCCGCGGCGTGCCCACGGCGCTGGTGAAATTGCCGGGCGCAAGCCATGGCGGGTTTACTGCGCGCCCGTCACAATCGGCGGCAAAGGCGTCTGCGATTCTGGCGTGGTTTGAGAAATATCGGGTGAAGCCGAAGGCGAATTGAACCAGGCTGGCGGTCGGGATTTCGCGCCGCCCGATCAAATGCAGGAGTTACCATGAACAGGATCGTGCGGACGGCCGTCAGCTTGGTGGCCGGGTGTCTGATCGCCGTCGTCATCGCCCAAATCGGCAATGCGGCTGCCCGTATTTCCTGGCCTGATTATGCCGCTGCAGAGCCGACAAAGGCCTATAGCTTGGCCATGCTGGTGGCGAGATTGGCGATTGGAGCGTTCTGCACGGCGGCGGCGGCCTGCGTCACAACAATCATCGCCAGAAATGGGCGGGCGGCATGGCTGCTGGGCGGGATATTTCTGGCGATCTCCCTTCCCATCCATCTCTTCAGGGTCTGGGCGGATTATCCCGCTTGGTATCATTTCGCGTATTTGGGCTATCTGGTGCCGATCGCTGGGGTGGCAGGATTGGCCATGCAGCGGATCTCGCTGCGGCAGGTGCGACCGCTAAAGCCCTCCATCGACCACTGAGCGGCATGCCAGGTCAGCCGGTCGCCCAGCGAAAGGCGCGGTTGATTTCTGCCAGGATGTCAGCGTCGTAACATTTGCCGTGCGACAGGATGATCCGTTTGGGCGCCCATGCCAGCATTTGCGCTGCGGCAGCGCGCACGCGATCCCGATAACGGCGCGCGGGCAGGCGGATGTCGATTGAGGTCTTGCCGCTGGGGCCAATCGAGCCGCCGGTGCGCAGGATCAGGCGGGTGATCGGATTGACGACGCGATCAGCCTCAAAATTCTGCATCAGGTCAGTGACGATTGCGGTCGCGGTTGGCCGGTGGAAAAAGATCGTCTCGATAAAGCCGCCAAGGTCGACATGAATTTGGTCAAGTTCGCCTGACCAGGCAGCGGGCGGGGCTTCGCCCAATGCGTGGGCAGGGCTGGGTAGCGAAGTGAAGCGTGGCAGCAGATCAGGGGACAAATGGCATTCGGCACGGGGGTTGGCCGCCGCCCAGTCAGCGATATGGGTGTAATGGAAGCTGTTGGGCGCGATGATCCAGCCGATCTCGCCCAATGCGGCCAGCTGCGCTGCAAGCGGGGCGCTGAACTCACATGGCGAGTGGAGCCACAAAGCACCCCCGATGCGGACTACGGTCATCCGAGTCGGGCAGGGCAATGTCAGTCCGGCAAGCCGATAGCCAACCTCAGGCCCATCGACGATCCATAGATGATCGGCGCGCTGTAGCGGCTGTAACTGTGGCTGATAGGGGCGATAGCCGGGGCCGCTCATCGCTGCAGACCCCGGCCGGACGAGAAAATCAGGCCGCCATTGCCCGACGCGCCAGTTCGCATTTCGACCAGATTTCGGATAGCGCATTCACCAGTCGGTCGATATCGCCATCGGTATGGACGGGCGAAGGCGTAATGCGCAGCCGCTCTGTGCCAACGGGCACGGTCGGGTAATTGATCGGCTGCACATAAATGCCGTGATGCTCCATCAGCCAGTCGCTGATCATCTTGCACTTGTGCGCATCACCCACCATCACCGGGATGATATGGCTGGGGTTTTCCAAGGTCGGGATACCAATGGCGTCGAGCCGACGACGGACCTGGGCGACGCGCTCTTGGTGACGCTCGCGTTCAATCGAACTGCGCTTCAGATGCTTGATGCTGGCACAGGCCCCGGCTGCGATGGCTGGCGGCAACGCGGTTGAAAAGATGAAACCGCTGGCAAAGCTGCGGACATAGTCGCACAGATTCTTCGACGCAGCGATATAGCCGCCCATCACGCCGAACGCCTTGCCCAACGTGCCCTCAATCACGTCGATCCGGTCCATCAGGCCTT
>JAIERC010000302.1 GCA_019747165.1 Sphingomonas sp.
GCCGCCGATGGCCGCGTTGAGCTGCGTGGCTTCGGTGCATTTTCAACCCGCGCTCGTGACGCACGCACCGGCCGCAACCCGCGCACCGGCGAAGTCGTCGACGTCTCTGCAAAGCGCGTTCCCTATTTCAAGCCCGGCAAGGAAATGCGCGCACGCCTCAATTGTGAGGCGTGAGTCGTAACCCTGCTTGACCTGTGGCCGGCATTCGGCTTGCGTATCCGCCAAGCGGACGTGGCGAAACCGGTAGACGCAGGGGACTTAAAATCCCCCTCCTATGGAGTGCGGGTTCGAGTCCCGCCGTCCGCACCATCGACTTGACGGGGCCGGTGGCGTCCGACTGAAAGCGATGGCAAAGAAGAGTCATGACTCTCGCTGCCCGCCTTCACCACCGGTCATCTGTGCGTACCGGATCGAAAATCGGCTGCCTTGTCTGGGCTGTGATCCTGCTGGCCGGCTGCAATCAGCGCAGCGATGTTGGCCCGGTAGTTGTCAGCGCGATTGGGGCGCCACCGGCGATGGTCGATCCAGCTAGGGCCGATCCGGGCGGTCCCAGTCGACTGCTGCTCGACTCGGTCGCGCAAGGGCTGGTCCGGCTTGATGCGGCTGGTCAGATCGCCCCGGCGCTGGCCGAGCGCTGGATCGTCATTGACGACGGCATGAGCTATATTTTCCGCCTCCGCGAAGCAACCTGGCGCGACGGCAGCAGGGTGACCGCGGCGCAAGTCGTCCAGCGCCTGCGCCGTCAGCTTGCTCCCCGATCGCGCAATACATTACGGCCCTATCTGACCGCCATCGACGAAATCGTCGAAATGACGCCACAGGTTATTGAAGTCCGGCTGAAGCGACCCAGACCGGATTTGCTCAAGCTGTTCGCCCAGCCGGAGCTCGCCGTGATTGACGAACAGCTTGATAGCGGCAGCGGTCCGTTCCGGATCGAGTCGCGGGGCAAGATTAGTGTCTTGCTCCGCCCGGCGATCGATCCGGTTCGCGCGGCCGATGATGAGGTCGCGGCACCGGGGCCCGAACAATCGGTGCAGGTGATCGGCGAGCGTGCCTCGCGGGCGATTGTGCGCTTCATCGAACGACAATCAGATCTGGTGACCGGCGGCACCTTTGTTGACTGGCCATTGATTGCGGCCGCCAGTGTGGCCCCGGCCAATTTCAGGATTGATCCCGCAGCCGGGCTTTTCGGACTGGCGATCGTCAATCGCGACGGCTTCTTGGCCGACGCCCAGAACCGGGTCGCCCTGGCCCAGGCGATCGATCGTGACGCGCTGGTCGCGGCTTTTGCGCCCGGTTGGGCGGCAACAACGCAAATTCTGCCTGATCAGCTCGATTCGGCCGCGCCGCCAACCGTGCCGGCCTGGGCGAGTTTGACGGCTGTGGAACAACGAAATGGCGCACGCGCGCGCGTTCGTCGTTGGAAGGATACTCATAATGGCCCGCTCACTCTCCGCATTGCCCTGCCCAAGGGGTCGGGCTCAACGATATTGTTCGGCTTTATCGGTGCTGCTTTCCAATCGATCGGTATTGAAACGCGCCGGGTCGGGATGACCGAAGCGGCCGATCTGCGGCTGGTTGATACCGTTGCCCCCTATGACAGCGCGCGCTGGTATCTGGCGATGGCCTGCCAGCTTTGCGGCACAGCGGCGCAAGAGGCGCTGACCAATGCGCGCGACGCCAATAGCCTGGCCGAGCGCGCGCAGAACATTGCCGAGGCTGATGCCGCGGTTGATCAGGATGCCGCTTTCATCGTGATCGCGCGTCCGCTACGCTGGTCGCTGGTCGCGTTGCGGCTGCGCCAGTGGCAAGGGAACAGCCGGGCCTGGCATCCGTTGAATGCATTGCGCGACAATAGCCAATAAACCAACCAGAGTTGAGGGCCATGGCCAACCGCACTACCCGCATCGACCCGGAACAGATTCGCAAGATCGCCGCGCAACTGCCGCTGGGGCGCGATCCCGGCACGGTCCGCCGCCGGATCGAAGCGATGGAGCAACTGCTCGAAGGACTAATCACCATCCCAGGCTTCAATCGCAAGATCGGGCTGGACGTGATCCTTGATTTCATTCCCGTCGCCGGGCCGACGATTGCGGCGGCGATGGGCGGCTGGATGATGTGGGAGGCCCGCAATCTGGGCATGACCAAAACGCATATGGCGCGCATGGCCGGCAATATCGGCTTCGATTATCTGCTCGGGCTAATCCCCTGGATCGGCGCGGTGCCCGATTTCTTCTTCCGATCCAACACCCGCAACCTGAAGATGATCAAGCGTTTCCTGGATCATCACCACCCGGCAACCGCGATCATCCAGGGCTGATCAACTTCCCTAGCGAATGCCCCGCCAGATCTTGATCGGCCTGGTCGGGGCCAGCCCGCCCTGATGCGCCGGGCAGCGCGCGAAGCGGGTTTGGGTATCCAGGCACAGCCACACCTCCTCCAGCCAACCCTGGCGATTTGCGGTGATCCGCATCATCTCTGCGCTGATGCCGGGATTGGCACCGGCGATCGCGCTGGCAAGCTGCCCCGCGGTCAACCGGCGGCGCGACAGCGCGTTCATATCGGGATAGCGCAGCCGCGCGAACAGCCGGGTCGCGCGATCAAAATAGGCTTTGGGGCTGTCGCTCATACAGGTGCCGTGCTTGGCCCATTCATGCTGCAACAATTGCGCCGAGGGCGTCGCGCAGAGATTTTCGCGGATGACGGCGGGCGGCAAGATATCGGCAGCGCGGCAATATTGTGGCCATTTCTCCCCCTCGCCATCGGGCCAAAGCCCGTGCAGCGTGAAGCCAAAGCGGTTGCCGCTGCCACACTGAAACTGAGCAGAGGCATCACGCGCATTGCCATGACAATATTGCGGGGCCCAGCTGATCGCGAGCGTGTAGCTGCCAATCGGCAACAGGCGTTGGGGCTGATCCGCGCTCGGGCCATCAGCACGCGGCACGGGGAGATCGGCGGGGACCGCGCAGCTATAGGCCTGTGCCTGGACCGCTGCGGGCGCGACCAGGGCCATAAGTCCAGTGGCGAACATGACTAGGCGGGTTTGGCGCTGAAACGACATGATCATCCCAAAAAAAAGGTTTCTTCTCGGCTATTTATCGCATTATAGCTCGCCCTGCGCCGTGGACAAGCCGCCCGAACGCGCCGCCGATCAAATGGCCGAAAAATCCAATCCAATATCCGCAGCCGGTGCCGATTGCGTCAGCCGCCCGACGCTGATGAAGGTCACCCCGGTTTCGGCAATCGCGCGGATCGTGTCGAGCCGCACCCCGCCCGATGCTTCGGTCGGCACGCGCCCGCCGATCAGCGTCACCGCGCCGCGCAGGATCGGCGGCGGCATATTATCGAGCAACAGATGCGTTGCCCCCGCCGCCAGCGCCGGTTCGATCTGATCGACGCGATCAACCTCGACGATGATCCGCGCGATTCCCGCCGCCCTGGCGCGCCGCACCGCTTCTTCAACCGATCCAGCGACCGCGACGTGATTGTCCTTGATCATCGCTGCGTCCCACAAACCCATGCGGTGATTGGTCGCGCCGCCCATCAGCGTCGCATATTTCTCCAGCCGACGCAGGCCAGGGATGGTCTTGCGCGTATCGAGCAGAATTGCCCCCGTGCCCATGATCTTGTCGACATAGCCGCGCGTCATCGTCGCGATCCCCGACAGATGCTGGACGGTGTTGAGCGCCGACCGCTCCGCCGTCAGCATCGCCCGCGCCAGCCCCTCGATCCGCAGCAGATCGGTCCCCGCCGCCACCCGGTCGCCATCCTCAACCAGCCGCTCGATCCGGACATCGGGATCAAGCGCGCGGAAAAACGCCTCTGCAATCGGCAACCCGGCGACGATGATCGCATCGCGGCTGTCCATCACCCCGGTGAAACGCGCCTCGGCCGGGATAACGGCAGCGGAGGTGATGTCCCCACCCTCCCCCATATCCTCGGCCAAGGTGGCGCGGACGAAGGCGTCGAGATCGAATCCAGCGAGTGTAAAGGTCATGATTTCCATCGAAATTGCCAAAGTTGCGGCGCACCATCGCTGGGTACAATGGGACGCAACCGGCGCGTCAGTGCGGGCGTCTGCCTGGCGATCGAACGAGTCATGCTGACCTCTGTGCCACAATTAATGGGGTATAGGACAGGTCAATCAGTAGGGCGGTGTTATCTTGCCGCAGCGTGGAAGGCAGTGCGCCAGTTAAGCAGGTCAGAATCATTAATCACTGCAAATAGAGGACATTTGTTGGGCTGATCAGCCGAAAATAGCATGCCCGATGTCCAACCCGATCTGAACACCAACGGCACCGGCGTAAAGCCCCACCGCACCCACAGCGGCCCATGCGAGAAGGCGTTGCAGTCGATCATTCAGTTGCATGGCGTGCGGGGATCCCCTTTTGCGACGAGATGGCGATCGCACAATCGTGAAAAGACCGCAACGTCGGCAGTTATGTGCGCAATCGCTCCCTCAATCGCGTCGGGAGAGATTTATTTACATCCACTTTGGATGCAATCCACTCTGCGCGGCGATTTGAAAAATTCTGGTGCGGTAGAGGAGGATAGGTCAGCGCAAAATGCCGCCTTGGCCTAGTCATCCCGCAGGCACCGACAAAGCTTCCCCTTCCCAGCCAAGAAAATCCCAAAAAACCAAGCCAACGGCCAAAAAAAGGGCGCCATGTTGGTGCCGTTTAACGCCATTTTTACGCGTTCATACGTAGGTGAAGCGAACGCAAGGGAGTGCCCCAATGAATTTTCGCAAGTTCGTCCGTAACAATCGTGCCGCGACGGCAATTGAATACGGGCTGATCGCTGCGTTGATCGCTGTCGCAGCCATTGCGGCGATGCAGGGTCTCGGCAACAAGCTCAAGACAACCTTCTCAAACGTATCGACCAACATGAAGGCGACGTAACGGTCTCCGTCGATTGTCGCTTGGCGTCCTGATCGGCTACCCGATTGCACCCCAGGCCCAGAGCAGCAGCATGGCAAAGCCGATGGTGCCAACGGCCGCGTGCACGGCGAGCGACCCGCCAACAATGCCGGGTCGCGATTTCGCGATGATCGGCACGAACAGCCCAGTGGCCAGCGCACCCGCGACGATGAGCGCGACGGTCGATCCCATGGCATGGCGGGGCAGCGTCTCGCCGCTCGGTGCGCCGCGCAGCAGCATCACCAGCAGTTCCA